>JALDXK010000017.1:0-22578 GCA_032155105.1 Acidobacteriota bacterium | reverse complement strand
TCACCCAGATCCTGTCTGGACTTTCCGCCCACACGCCGGCACCAGACCCCCACGTCCACCCGTTGTGCGAGAGGTCCGTGTCGGGCAACGGTTGCGGCCAGGGCACCACGGGTTCGTAGTCGCCCATATCAACTTTGCGGACAGCTTGCTGGGGCTGGCTTTGGCTGGCCGCGGGAAGGTCGCCGCCAAGGATGAGAGCACCGATACCGAGCGAGACGGCGATGACAAGCGGCGTGGTGCGCATGGTGTGACTCCCGCCTTTGGGGGGATACTAACCCAATGAGCACAACGACTACCCGCGTCGCGGCGTTCTTGTGTGTGTTGTCGGTCGTCCTGATGCTACCCCTCGTCGCTGACGGACAAGGAAGTGGCCGGGGTCAGGGTCAGGGCGCGGCGGCCAAGGCGCCACCCCCAACCGGCGAGCGGGTGCGGGTGAAAACCGGTCACGCCAATGTACACGCGGGTCCGACTTCAGGGAACGAGGTGATTGTGCTGCCCGTGAAGGGGACGATCCTGCCGGTGCTCGCGCGAAGAGGTGAGTGGGTGCAGGTGGGCCTTTCGCCGGAACTCAGAAAGACCGGCATTGTATTGCGCTGGTACAAGAATGAGAACAACGGCTGGATTCACGATTCGATGCTCGAAGTCGTGAAAGCAGGCGAGAAGTAGATCTCCACCGAAGCATCATGCGGACCTCGGCGAGGCCGTCGGGCGGGCTGATCAACAGGGCCAGTCTGTCGCAGACGGTTGACGCCATCAACGCCGCGCATTTTGACGGCCGCACGCTCACGGCGGCTGAACGCGGCCAGGTGGCGCGATGGATAGCCGCACGCCAGGGGCTGCCCGGGGCCTACGGCGGTACATTCGCCGGATTTCCCTCCGAACGTTCCAGGGGCATTGTCCTGTTTACAGGCGAGCGCATCGCGTCGGCATCCGCACGCCACATCCTCGGCGAGGAAGCCTCGCGCGCGCTGAGGCAACTACGAGTGCGCGATTCGAAGGCGGCGCGTGCTCTCGAATGTGCTGACAGCGGCCTGATGCGATGTCTGGAGCGCGCAGCCGAAGACCCGCGCAGTAGCAATCCTGGTCTCTTCTGCTGCGGCAAATGCAGCGTGGGCTTGTGGCGGAATCTGCTGGCGGGGGGCCTGGATCGCCGCGAGGAGCGACTGCGGCGTGGCGCCTCGCATCTGCGATCGATGCGCGACGGAACACATCAGTGGCGGAGATTTCCCTTCTGGTACACGGTGCTGGCCCTGAGCGAGATGGACAACGCCGAATCGAGGGCGGAGTTGAAGCATGCCTCGCCCGCGCTCGAACGCGCGGCCAACCGTGCTGTGCCCTCAGCGGTCTACGGACGCCGCCGGCATGAGCTGGCCGTTCGCACGTTGAACCGTCTGTAGCTTGTTGGAGCGCGCAGCGGCGGCGTCAGACACAATAGGACGATGAGCCTGGGAGTCCCTGCTTCTACCGCCACCCCCGTCGGAAGATTCCGCATCGTCGCTTTCTGGGAGGGGATCTCGTATCTGCTGCTGCTCTTCGTGGCCATGCCGCTGAAGTACGGATTCGGCATCGACATGGCCGTCAGGATTGTCGGCACGGCCCACGGCGTGCTGTTCCTGGCCTACTGCGTCACCCTTGCCTTGGCCGCGCGCCGGCTGGGAACCCAGCTCAGCCTGCTGGCGTTCGTAATCTCCTTTGTTCCCGCCGGGACCTTTTGGCTCGAGGGCCGGCTGCGCCGCGACGAGCAAGAGCTCGAACGCCCGGCCGCGTAGGCCGATCAGCGTGACAGAATGTCGGAGACGCGTGAGCGCTACCGGAACGGAATCATCACCCGGATCGTCGTTAGCGCCCCGGCGCGCTCTCGACGTCGAACGTGCCATTCAATTGCGTTGCGCGTTCCCGCATGGTAATCAACTCCAAACCACCCGTACCCAACCGTCCTCGGTCGAAGCCAACGCCGTCGTCCGACACGGCGAGGAAGACCACTCCTTCGGATCGTGTCAGGCGAACCGTGATCGTGTGGCGGCGGCATGCTTCGCGGCGTTGCCGAGCGCTTCCTGGACGATGCGGAAGGGCGAGGGCCGCACCACGGGACAACCCCTGTTGTTGCTGGTGAGCGTCATCAGACCAAAGCCCCGTCAGGAAAGTCGATTAGACCTTGGTATCGGATAGAAAAGGGTGGGGATTCGGGCTACCGATCGATACCCGATGAGCCCATTGGCGAGATCGATCGTGGCGTGCATCACGATCGGCGCAATGAGCGACCCGGTCCACAGGTAGACGGCCATCGCGACGCCGCCAGCGGTGGCGGTCATCAGCACGCCGCGGACCCCTTGATATGCGTGGCCAATGCCGAAGAGCACCACCGCTGCGGCGATGGCCCAGCCTCGCGGTAGCAGTCCGCTCAGGTACCACAGGAGGAAGCCGCGGCACAGTAGCTCCTCGCAGATGCCGGCAGTAACACTGACCGCGGCAAAGCCGCGCATCTCGGCGGCGCTGGCGGGAATGATCAGTTGAACACCTGGCGACTGCGCCAGCTGAGCCCGGACCGACGCTTGTGCCGCCTCGGACTCGAGCACGGTGCGGATCTGCGCGCCATAGAAGATCGCCGTCACGACACAGAGCGTCACCGTGATCCACGCCGCCGTTCCGGCGGGTGCCACGATCCCCAGGGCTGCGAGCGGGCGGCCGGTCCAGAACCAGAGCATCCCGAGGAGCAGTGTCAGCGCCCACTGCGAGGCGATTGCCCAGCCGTAGAAACGGATGCGGGCGCGCGCATCGCCCGACTCGATACGTCGCGCCAGCCGCGAGACGGACCACACGCTGGCCAGGGGCGACACGACGAGCGTAGCCACAAGCGCGTGATCGGCCCAGGTCATGACCGGGTCCTCCTGATCGGCATGAACAGGCTGGTCCACCTGAAAATATCGCCGGCGCGGGAGCGCACGCGGTTGGCGTCCCGGAAGACCGCTTCGAGCTCGCCCAGCAGCGCCACCACCCTCTTGACGTCGGCGGGCGCCAGCGCCGCGCTCAACTGCAGGCCATGGAAGCGGCCCTTCAGACTCTCGACGCTCTGTTCGAACACTCCGTCCACGTCGCGCGTGGCTTGCCGCAATACCGCCTTGAGCGCCCGCGCCGCCGCGTGCTGGTCCCCGACCCGCTGCCCAGCCGCCACCGCCAGCCGCCCGGCCGTCGGTGCATAGACCGCCTCCGGCCGCCGCGGCCCTGGCCGGCGCGCCACCTCGCGGACGATGCCGGCGTGCTCGAGGGCACGGACGTGGTGGTACACGGCGCCTGGCGAGCGGCCGAGGTGGGCGGCCAGCTCGCGAGCCGAGGCGCGGCCGAGGGCGCCGAAGGCCTCGACGATCTCCAGCCGCGACGGTGACGCCAGCGCGCGCACCTGCGCCGGGCTGAGGACGGTGGTGGCGGGGGTGCGGCGGGCCATGATAAATCTGATAATTAATAAATTTGGATTAAATGTCAAATGGACTCATTCGCCGGCGCGCAGTCACGGCGCCACGGCCACAGCGGGCTGCGGTTGAATCACTGGAAATCGCGCGGGGTGGAAGGACGGGCGAGAAAGGAAACTGACACGGAAAGGAGACCGCCTCTCCTTCCCATCCAAGATTATCCCACACCGGGGGTCTTGCCGTAAGCCCAGGGGCGTGTCGGAGGATCGCTGTCCTACGCCGGAGCCGGCCGAAGAGGAGGGAAGAAATGCGGATGACCCGACACGCGGTGGTGATCGCAGGAGGGGGCCCGACCGGGCTGATGTTGGCGGGCGAGTTGGCGTTGGCTGGTGTCGATGTGGCCATTGTCGAGCGGCGCGCCAGCCAGGAGCTCGCCAGCTCGCGCGCGGGCGGCCTGCACGCTCGCACGCTCGAGGTGTTCGATCAGCGCGGCATCGCCGATCGGTTCCTCGCCGAGGGACACGTGACCCAGACCGTGCACTTCGCCTCGGTCCTGGACCTCAGCGATTTTCCCACCCGACACAACTACGGCCTCGCGCTGTGGCAGAAACACATCGAGCGCATCATGGCCGGCTGGGTCGCCGAGTTGAAGGTGCCGATCTATCGCGGACGCGACGTGACCGGTTTCGCGCAGGACGACACCGGCGTCGACGTCGACGTGTCCGACGGCGGGTCGTTGCGCGCGGAGTATCTGGTCGGCTGCGACGGCGGGCGCAGCGTGATTCGCAAGGCGGCCGGCATCGAGTTCCCCGGGTGGGATCCGTCGACGAGCTGGCTGATCGCCGAAGCCGAGATGGTTGAGCCGAAGCTGGGGTTCCACCAGGACGCGGCCATCGGCCGACGCGATTACGAGATTCGCGACGGCAAGGTGGTTTACAGCGACCGAGGCCCGGTGGGCGTGGTCCTGACCGAACGGCACGTCGGAACGTCTACTGAACCCACCCTTCGCGACCTCAGCGAGGCGCTCGTCGGCGTGTACGGAACCGATTTCGGGATCCACAGTCCCACCTGGATCTCGCGATTCACCGACATGTCGCGCCAGGCCGCTGCCTACCGCGACCGACGCGTGCTGCTGGCCGGCGACTCGGCGCACGTGCACGCTCCGATGGGTGGACTGGGCCTCAACACCGGCGTGCAGGATGCCGTGAATCTGGGTTGGAAGCTTGCCCAGGTGGTCGAGGGGACATCACCGGACACCCTGCTCGATACCTACCACGCCGAGCGCCACCCAGTAGCTGCCCGCGTGCTGCGCAATACGATGGCGCACGTCGCGCTTCGGCGCACGGACGATCGCACCAAGGCCCTGGGCGAGATCATTTCCGAGGTCGTCGCCATGGACGAGCCTCGCAAACGACTCGCCGCGGAGATGTCCGGCCTGGGCGTTCACTACGACCTCGGGCCGGGACACCCGCTGCTCGGGCGCCGGATGCCCGATCTGGATCTCGTTACTGCGCACGGCCCACGGCGAGTCTTCACCCTGCTGCACAAGGCCCGGCCGGTGTTGCTCAACCTCGCTGAGCCCGGCGACGTCGACATCACTCCATGGCGGGATCGCGTTCAGGTGATCAACGCCAAGTACACGGGGGCGTGGGAGCTTCCGGCAATCGGGGCGGTCGCCTCTCCCACGGCCGTGTTGGTTCGGCCCGACGGATATGTGGCCTGGGTGGGAGACCCACCACAAGCGGGACTCGCTGACGCGCTCACCACGTGGTTCGGACCTCCTGCTGCGGCGTAGACCGGCCGCCAACGTGTTCGGATCGCATTTGGGCGATCCTCGCCATCCACCGCGGTGTATCATCTGCGCCTCCGCTAAGGCAATCCGTTACACCGACATGGGGGTTTCATCATGGCGACGACTACCGTCAACAACGGCGTGAACGTACAGGCCCTGCTCGATGCGCGAGAAGTGCTGAAAGGCGCACCCGAGGCAGCCAAGTTCACCTGGCGAGCGTCCTGCAAGTGGCAGAACGGCACGCACAGCGAGTCAAAGGTCCAGAGCTTCTTCGGACTCGGGCAGGAACAGAATCACAAGAAAGAAACATCGCTCGGTGCGGATCATCCGGAGGTCTTCGCGTCCGAGGACCACGCCATCACCCCGATCGAATACGTTCTCGTCGGCCTCGCCAGCTGCCTGACCGCCGGTGTGGCAGCGGTCGCGCAGAATCGCGGCATCCAGCTCCGCTCCGTGGAATCGAACCTCGAAGGCAAGATGGACATCCGCGGCATCCTCGGCATCGACAGCGACGTGCGCAACGGCTACGACGACATCAAGGTGACGTTCAAGATTGATGCAGATGCGTCGAAAGAGGACATCGAAGCGCTCGTCGCGCAGTCGCAGAAGCGCTCGGCTGTGTACGACGTCATCACCAATCCCGTCAACGTCGCGGTTGAAGTCGTTTAGTTAGCGGGTGGGGCCATCGAACGGGTCACCACGGTCGTCATCGGTGCCGGCCACATGGGCCTGGCGGCGAGCCGATGCCTCTCCGATCGCTCCATCGACCACGTCGTGCTCGAGCGCGGGGAGATCGCCAACTCCTGGCGTCGCGAGCGCTGGGACTCACTCCGCCTGCTGACGCCGAACTGGCAGAGTCGACTGCCCGGATATCACTACGACGGCGCGGACCCGGACGGCTACATGACGATGCGTGAGGTGATCGACTTCATCTCACGCTTTGCCGTGTTGTCGAGTGCGCCGGTGCGCACCAACACCACCGTCACACGTGTGCGGCGAACCGACGCCGGGTACGACGTCGCGACCACCAACGGTGATCTACGCTGCCGCACCATCATGATCGCGAGCGGCGCGTGTAACGTTCCGAGCGTCCCGGCGCTCGGCAAGGCCGTGCCGCCATCAATTCGGTGCTTCACGCCCTTCAGCTACCGCAACCCGAATGACCTGCCGGACGGCGGCGTGCTGGTGGTCGGCGCATCGGCCACCGGCGTCCAGCTCGCCGACGAAATCATCCGTTCCGGCCGGCCGGTCACGCTCTCCGTCGGCGAGCACGTCAGGCTGCCACGGACGTATCGCGGTCGCGACGTGCTCTGGTGGATGGAGGCTTCGGGCGTCTGGAATCAGCGCTACACCGAAGTCGACGATCTGATGCGCGTCCGCGGCCTCCCCTCACCGCAACTCATTGGGACGCCAGAGCGCGCGACGTTGGATCTCAACGCGCTCAGTTCCGCCGGTGTCGAGATCGTCGGCCGTCTCTCCGCAGTGCGAGACGGACAGGCATTGTTCTCCGGAGGACTGCGAAATCAGTTCGCGCTCGCAGACCTGAAGATGAACCGGCTACTCGGCAGCTTCGATGAGTGGGCCCGAAGCCACGCCCAAGAGACCGACGTCCAACTTCGCGCGTCGCGCTTCGGCGGACAAGTCGGCGGACAAGCCGGCGGACAAGTCGGGCCTTCGGAACGATTTGAACCAACGCGCGCGCCGGAATCGTCAACGCTGAAACTCGATCTGCGGAACGGAAGCATCCGTTCGATCGTGTGGGCGACGGGATTCCGACCCGACTACAGCTGGTTGGACCTGCCGGTCATTGATGACAAAGGACACTTGCGGCACGACGGGGGCGTCGTGGACGCGCCGGGACTCTATGCGCTCGGGTTGCCGTTCCTGAGACGAAGGAAGTCGACGTTCATCAGTGGTGCCGAAGACGATGCGCGTGAGCTGGTCGACCACTTGGCCGGTTATGTGGCCAGGAGTGCGTCCGCCTAATCTGCGCCTTCCACCTTCGCGCTTCGCGCTTCCACCTTCGCGCGTCGCGCTTCGGCGGACAAGTCGGCGGACAAGTCTGTGGCCTACGACGGCATTGCGAAGCTCTTCACCGCGAGCGATTCTTTCTTCATTTCGTCGCTCAATGCACGATGGAGCTGTTGCACCTTTGGGAGGTCCCATTCGAAGGATGCGACGGCGTCGGTCACCTCAAAGTGTCGGACAACCAACTCGTCGCGAGTGCTCTGATAGACGGCGAACGCGGTGTCCGTGCCGGCGGCCACCGCGTGCGCGAGCAGGTCCGCGTTGATGAATGCATCGGTGATACCGTGGGCCGTCAGCGGATCCTTGAAGTAACCCGCGTCGCCCACGAGCGCCCAGCCGGGTCCGAACGATTGACGAAAGAATCCTATCTCTCCTGAAAACCCGCGGTACTTTTCAACCCGTTCCGACTGTTCCACAATCGCCGCCAGGTCCGACGAGCATTCCCTCAAGACTTGCCGGTATCCAGTGTCCGCACCGTGTTTCATCGTCTCGTGGAATCGTGCCTGCGGAACCGAGACAAAGATGCACGTCAGCCCGTCATTCGTCGGAATCGCGCCGGCGCTCACACCAGGGTTGTAGTACCAGTGGTAGCCGTCGAATGCCGGACCTGACCAGTAGTTGAAAACCACGCCGGTCGCATGACGACCGGTTCGATAGCATTCAGCGCCGACGAGACGCGCGACCGTGGAATGGACACCATCGGCTCCGATCACGAGTGTCGCCGACACCTGTCGCTCGCGATCGTGACCATCTTTGAGGCGCACACCGCAGACGCGGCCATTATCTGCGCGGACCATATCGACGAGTTGCGTTTCGAACGTGAACGTTGCTCCGGCTTGTTGCGCGGCATCGACAAGCACTCTGTCGATGACCGTACGCCGAGGCGCATAGAGACCATCAATGTCCTGATGCGGTTTGATCGGCACCGCGACGACCTCGTCGCCATAGTGAAACGACGTCCATCGGACCACGGGTGTACCGGCCGCTTTGATTCCCTCTAGAACGCCCCAGCGAGAGAGTTGCGCAACGCCGGCGCGCATGAGGGCGTGGGTCGAGACCGTATCGCTGCCGTAGTGACCGCGGTCGATCGCGAGCACACGAAGGCCTCGTCTCGCGAGGAGCAGCGCAGTGGCCGCACCGGCGCAACGGGCTCCGACAATCACGACGTCGAAATCGACGGATGGTGCCGCGATGGGGGTAACATTAGCACGACGTTTGACCGCGGCACGTCGCGTCCGACTGGATAACATGAGCAGCACTGTCGATCACGTCTGGCCTGGTGGCATCCCACGCGTCGGTCAAGTCGTGGAGCGCTCGCGCACGGTGCAGGCGAAGGACATCGAACTGTTCACCGAGATCAGCGGAGACAGGAATCCACTTCATTACGATGAGGCCGCGGCAAAGGCGAGCCGGTTCGGCGAGATTGTCGTCCAGGGTGGTATCACGAGCGCGATCCTCAACGCGCTCGTGGCCGAAGACCTTCCGGGGCCTGGCACCGTGTTTCTTCAGGTGAACTGGAGTTTCAAGGCACCGGTCCGGCCCGGTGACACGATTACCGGGCGCGCCGAAGTACTCGAGGTGCGAACCGACAAACCGATCACGAAGCTCAAGACCAGCGTCACCAGAGGCGACGGCACGGTCGTTCTCGACGGTGACGCGGTGTGCTACACGATGCCGATCACGAAGGGCGCGAACGCGTAACGTTGCAGAACGGCGATTGCCCCTAGCCCCAGGTTCGTACGTATTTTTTTCACTAGCCGTTAG
Source organism: Acidobacteriota bacterium (assembly GCA_032155105.1). GTDB lineage: Bacteria > Acidobacteriota > Vicinamibacteria > Vicinamibacterales > UBA2999 > 12-FULL-67-14b. Next base: position 13,587 of record JALDXK010000017.1, on the reverse strand, counting down.
AAATAGTACGTCGCCCCCAGCGTCCACATCGAGCCACGGTGACCCGGAAGGAGCCCGCCGATGTTGGGGATGCCGGGGATGCCGATGTCATCGTCATCGTCGTCGAAGTCGAGGAAGGTGTAGCGGTAGTCGCCGTGGATGCCGAAGTGTCTCGTCGCGAAGAGCTCGAGGCCGATGCCGGCGTGCCAGCCGAATTCCGTTGTGCTGACGTCTAGATCCGGGGGGCCGTCGATCGCTTCGACTTTGCGCCCATACCACCCGGGGCCACCCAACAGGAACGGAGAAAATTTGCTCCCGCCCAGCCGCAGAAGGAACGACGCCTGTATCGGAGTGAGTGTAAGTTTCTGGTCAACGGCCTCCAACGACTCAGAATGCCTGTCCATCGATACCTCGAGGCCAATGCGCCTCCCGAGGAGGCGGATCTGTCCGCCGAAATAGCGCAGGGAGTCCACGTCGGCCTCGGTGTCAGGGTTCACCCAGGCGATGCGCCCGCCAACTCCAAAACCCTGGGCAGACAGTAGTGCGGGCGAGGCCAATAGCCCACCGATCGCGATGAGGACCGGCAGCCGAGAGAGTGCGCTCATGGTCGGAAGCCTATCAGCGTTTGGCTCGCCTACGAGCGCGAACCGAGCAGGCGCGCGGCCACGGCGCGGAAGCGGCCGTGATACGGACCGGTGACGAACAGCCAGCGCAACACGCGCACACTGGCGGCTCCGCCGGCGCCGGCAGGCATGATCTCGTCGAGCGTCTTGACGGGCTGCGTGCGAATGCGATCGAGCAGCGCCACGCGGTGCACGCACGACACGGTGCAGAGCGGCGTACAGCTCTTCTCGCTCATGCTCTCGCGCCGCACATCCTCGGAGGTGTACTCGGCCAGCGGGATCCCTGGATGCCCGCGCTGTTGTGAGCACCAATGCACGAGGCCGTCCTCGCAGATGTAGAGATAGCGGCCGCCGGCCCCGCACTGCCAGTCGTTCGGGCGCCCGAGTGCGAGGTTCCGCTGGAAATCGTTGTGCTTCTGTACCGTGTAGAACGACGCCGTCAACGAGGTGATCTCGCCGTGGACGCGCCGCTCGTCTGGCGTCAGCGGTATCAGGCGGCCGCGACCGTTGTGGATCAGGCCGACCGTCGCCGTCAGGCCCAGTTCGATCGCGCGCTTCGCGATGGTCAGTGCGTCCTCGGGGTTGCTCACGTCGCCACCGAGCACAGAGTTGATGTTGACGCTGAACGCGGCGTGCTTCGCCAGCATCTGCAGCTTCGCGTCGAGCACCTTGAGGCTCTTCTTGGACGTGTCGTCAGGCGTCACGTTGTCGATGCTGATCTGCAGGTGATCCAGTCCGGCGTCGTTGAAGTCCTCAATACGCTTCTCGTTGAGGAGGTAGCCGTTCGTGATCAGTCCGGCGAGCGCGCCGGTGCCGCGGATGTGCCGGATGAGCTGGTCGAGGTCAGGGTGCAGCAGCGGCTCGCCGCCGCTCAGCTCGATGTTCGCCGTGCGCAGCCGGGCCAAGTGGTCGATGCGTTCGCGCATGGTCGCCAACGCCACTGGCGGAGAGTGCTTGTCGTACTCGTTGCAATAGGTGCACGCAAGGTTGCAGCGGCGGATCGGAACGATCTGCGCGAGCAGCGGATGAGCCGCAGACTGGAGGCCGCGCGCCACCATTCCCGCCTCTCTCCACTTGCGGTCGACGGTTCGGAGCATGCGCGGTGGCCGCGCCATACCCGAATCATAATGCCGATGGCCGGTCGCGGTGCACCTCCGACGCTCACGGCGGAATCACCACCGTCAACCGCCCGATAAACAGACGCTGCCGACAGGGGCGGCTGCTCGATTATTTCTGCAACGATGAAAGCGTCGGCGAGAGGCGGCCCGGGTTGTGACACGCCTTGCACGTGACCCTGGTCGTCGCCGCACTCGCCGGGTTCGCCTTCCACTGCTGTGCGGTCGCTTCGTACGGCGTGCCCTGGAGCAGCGTGAGCATCCGATCCAGATGCTGGGCCATCTCCTCGGTCCGGCCGGTTCGCTGCGCCGACTGAACGAGTCCTCCAAGCAGCTCGCCGCGATGATGGACAGGAAGCTTGTCGATGACCGATCCCTGCTGCTTCCACAAGAGAGAGTAGTTCGAGTACGCGTCCGCCCACGCGGTTGCGCGGTGGGGTTCCGGCAGGCGATCGGCAAACACCGCGTCGGTGCCGCCCGCGATTGCGGCCACGCCATCGTTGCCCGAAGTTTGCGTGGCCGCTTCGGCAAACGCCGCGCGCGCCGCTTGCAGCTGCCTGAGGAACTCGTCGTTGTTGTCGGCCTCGTGCGCCAGCGTCGCCCGGTGCATCAAGGCGAGGCCCTTCCAGGCGAGTAGGTTGCCGCGCTGGTCGGGACGACTCTCGAGCAGGAGCGCGACGTTCTTCTCGCCGCGCGCAAAGCGAACCATGTCGTTGGCCATGAACCCGGCAAACAGGTCTTCGCGCACCAGGGTGTGCACGGTGAGTCGCGTGTCCGAGAGCGGGGGCTCCGGAGACTGCGCGCTCGGGTTGGAGTGGAGGCCGCCGATCGCGATCAACAGCACGACGAGAATCGACATTACGCGCATGGGTCCTCCACCAAAGCTTCCTACGAATATCTTCGGGCCAAGGTTCCGGCGGGGTGGCGGCCCTAGGCTATCATTCGGGGCAACTCAGGAGTCTCACGATGCCGACTTCGTCAACCGTTGTGTGTATCGCCGCTTTGGGCGTGATGCTGTCAACCGCGGTCGCGGCAGGCGGATCCGCGGCAACTCAGGGCGACGTCTTCGACCGCGTGACGCACGGCACCGCGGTGTCGGAGGGCGGCGTGAAGATTCACTACGCGTCGCTCGGCAAGGGACCGCTCGTGGTGATGGTCCACGGCTTTCCTGACTTCTGGTACTCGTGGCGGCACCAGATGGACGCGCTCGCGTCGACCTTCCAGGTGGTGGCGATCGATCAACGCGGTTACAACCTGAGCGACAAACCGAAGGGCGTCGAGAGCTACGACATGCGTCTGCTGGTCGGCGATGTCGCCGCGGTGATCCGTCACCTCGGCCGCGATCGCGCCACGATCGTGGGTCACGACTGGGGTGGCATCGTGGCCTGGCAGTTCGCGATGAACCTGCCGCAGATGACCGAGAACCTGGTGATTCTCAACCTCCCGCATCCGCAAGGCCTGGCGCGCGAACTGCGCATCAACGCCGAACAGATCAAGAACAGCGAGTATGCCCGCAACTTCCAGCAGAAAACGCCGGACGACCCGACCGTGTTCTTCGGCCGGCCGATGACGCCAGAAAACCTTGCCGGCTGGGTGCGTGATCCGGCCGCACGCACGCACTACGTGGAAGCCTTCAAGCGCTCGGACTTCGACGCGATGCTGAACTATTACAAGCGCAACTATCCGCGTCAGTCGGGCGCCGATGCGCCGCCAGTCCCCGAGATGCCAAAAGTCCAGGCGCCGGTGCTGATGTTTCACGGCCTGCGCGACACCGCGCTGCACTCAGACGGACTCTCGGGCACATGGAACTGGGTGGCGAAAGACCTGACGCTCGTCACCGCTCCCGAGGCCGGCCACTTCGTCCAGCAGGACGCAGCGGATCTCGTCACGACGACGATGAAGTGGTGGCTGTCGAGTCGCTTGGCGCCGCGATAGGACTGGCTCTGCGGTCAGAATAGGCGTGTGAGTCCTGGCGCCCAACGGGTGGAGGTCCAGCGATTGTGGCGGCAACGCGTCGCTGGCGCACTACTGTTCCTGTGCTTCCACGCAATACCGGCCGCCGCGCAGGACCAGGGCCTCGATCCCTTTCTTTTCGCCAATCGCGACGAGTCGGAGTCTGCGACAGACATCGAAGCCCGCGGCGTCCAGCTCTATCGCCTGCCGTTGGGCTTCCATGTGCGCAGCCTCGACGCGCATCCATGGGGACTACGAATCACCTTTCCTGTGTCGCTGAGTTCACTGCGGATCACCGGCGTGTCGGATGTCGGCGGCTTCGTCGAGAAGATGGGCCTCGCGGCAATCATTCCTGGCCTCGAGGTCGAGATGCCCGTTGGCAGCCGTACGCTGGTGCGGCCGTTCGGCGAAGTGGGAATCGGGAAGAGCACTGAGTCCTCAGTCGAAGTGTTCTATGGTGCGGGCGTCCGCGCGCGCAGCACCGCGGACCCCAAACAATTACATCTCACCTATGGCGGCATGATTGCCGGACGGAAGACGCCGGCACTGAACGCCACGGCCGTTCGATACGTGAGTGTTGAAGGCGGGGCCGACGTGCAGGTGCCCCTGGGTTTCTCCGTGCTTGGCGGGCGGGCGCGCGGCGGCCTCTACGTGATCGGACGCGCCTTTGGCGGGCTGGAACTCGAACGGGAAGATCTGCCGCCGATCGTGGCTCGCGGACAATTCGAGGCGGGGTTGAGCTTCTCGACCGCGCCCGATCTGCGCATCTGGAAAATCCCGCTGCGGTGGCTGGCCGTCGGCTACCAGTTCGGCCGCGTCTCGGGCGTCCGAATGTACCTGACCTTCCCGTTTTGATGACTCCGTAGGCCTCCGGTATCCGGAACGAACTCCGGCCCGGAGGAGCATCTCTATCTGGGCCGTTCGCAACCTCCAGTCACATGCAAGTCCTCTGACTGCAACTAGTTGCGTGGAATCCCCCTCGAACGGCCAGTCGCGGTACGCGCTCTGCTGTGTGTTGGAGATTGAGATACGGGACTCGCGCCAACCCGGACCAACGGCCCAAACGCCCCCTGTTGTCACGAGGAGGATGAAATGGATACCCGTACGCGTCCCACGCGGCGTGAAGTTCTAGTCGGCATCGCGAGCGGCGCAGCCCTGGTTGTCGCCTGGCCGCTACGTTCCGCTGAGGCGACCAAGCTCACCGGCGTCGCCCCAACCGGCCCCGTCACCCTGGACGAGTTCATGGACTTGTCCGAGGTTCTCACCGATGACGTTGTCAGCCTTCGCGATGAGGTCGGCAAGCAGTACCTAGCGGCGTTGGACCCTGCGGCCCTGCGGCAGCTCGTCCAGGCAACGGTGCGCCGCGCCAATCCTCCGCAGACATTCAACGACGTGCTCCGTTCCGGTGCGCTCAACGATCCCGTGAACGCTGCGACGGCGCAGCAGATCCTCACGTACTGGTACACGGGTCTGGTCGGTGACCGCACCGCGGACTATCTGGGCGCGCTCGCATGGGCGACGCTCGAGTTCGCGGAACCGGCGAGCACCAAGATCGGCTTCCCGAAGTGGGAGGAACGACCATGATCCGCACTGATGTCGTTGTCGTCGGATCTGGCGTCGCCGGAGCCCTCGTCGGTTGGCAACTCGCCAGGGCCGGTGCGGCCGTAACGATTCTGGAGGCGGGACCGGTGATCGACCGGGATGCCGCTGTGGAGACGTTCCGGGCGGCGACGGCGAAGGTTCCGGAGTCGCCATATCCGAACACGGACTGGGCGCCACGTCCGTCGGTGCTCGAGATCGGCATTCCTGGGACCGGATACTTCGTGCAGGAGGGGCCGGACACATTCGGTTCCACCTACCAACGAATCGTTGGTGGCACGACCTGGCACTGGCTGGGTTCCTGCCCGCGATTGCTGCCATCCGACTTCAGGATGAAGACCCTGTTCGGTGTGGGCGTGGACTGGCCGATCACCTACACCGACCTGGAGCCGTGGTACGTGAAGGCGGAACGCGCCATCGGCGTCGCCGGTGACAGCAGCGCCAATCAGGGTTCTCCTCGATCAGCCGGCTTCCCGATGCCGAAGGTGCCCCTCTCCTACCTGGACAAGGTCGTCAACACGGCCGCCAAGCGCATCGGCCTGAAGGTGGAAGCCACACCGCAGGCCCGCAACACCGAGACCTACAACGATCGGCACCACTGTGTTGGCAACAGCAACTGCATCCCCATCTGCCCGATCGGTGCGAAGTACGACGCGCTCATCCACCTGGACCTGGCGAAGGAGAAGGGAGCGAAGGTGATCCCCAACGCCGTGGTCCACGACATCCTGCTCAACGCGAACGGCACCGCATCCGGCGTTGTGTTCCGACGGCCCAATGGCAGCGACGAGACGGTGTTGGCCCGAGCGGTCGTGCTCGCGGCCAACGCGATCGAGACGCCGAAGATCATGCTCATGGCCCGCGGCGGTCTCGGAGTCGGGAACTCCTCCGACATGGTGGGTCGGAACCTGATGGACCACCCGATCCAGTTGTCGTGGGCGCTGTCCGATCAGCCGGTGTTCCCGCAGAGGGGACCGCTGTCTACATCTGGGATCGAGTCCACTCGGGCCAGCAATGACCGCGGTATCCGCTCGGCGTTCCGGGTCGAGGTTGCCAACGACGGCTGGCGCTTCCCCATCGGTGATCCGACGTTTGAGTTCGGGAATCAGGCCAACGGCACGTTCGTGCAATTGCGAGAGGGTGGCGCGGCGCTGGCGAAACGTTGGCACGACCACGTCTCTCGTGAGATTCGGTTCGGGTCGCTGACCGAGCAGTTACCCAACCCGAACAACCGGATCACGCCAGCGTTCGATCACCTGGACGCCATCGGGTTGCCTCGTCCGCGGATCGCGTTCACCGTCGGCAGTTACGTGCGCGACGGTATGGCCGCGGCGAAGGTGCTGCACGAGCGGCTATTCGCCGAGTTGCTGGCCACCGAACGGAACCACTCCGACATCGCCTTCGGGGCCGGTCACCTGATGGGGACGACGGGGATGGGCGCCGATCCGAGTAAGTCGGTCGTGAACGGCGATGGTCGATCGCACGATGTGAGCAACCTGTTCGTGGTGGGTAGTTCGGTGTTCGCGACGGTGGGGACGGCGAACCCGACGTTGACGCTGGCGGCGCTGGCTCTACGCACGGCGGACGTGCTGCGCCGTAACCTGAGCCAACTGCCGGTGGTCTGACGCGGGATCAATTGTCAGGAACAAGGAGCCATAGATGGCGAGGGGGGCGGATCATCCGGTCCGCCCTCCCTCTTGCGACGACGCAACTCTTGACTCGGGGACGAACCATGCTGCCAGCGATGAAACGAATCACCGTGTGTGCATTCCTGCTCTTGCTCATCACTGCCTCTACCGCCTCGGCCCAGGACACGGTGACAGTGGCGACCGGCGAGAAGCTCGTCGGCGAAATTATCAACGTCGAGAAGGACGTGCTCACCATGTCCACTCCCTATTCGGATGCCGATTTCAAGATCGAATGGGAAGACGTGGTCGCGATCGACAGCGCCCGGCAATTCCTCATCGAGACGTTCGACGGGAGGCGCATTGTCGGCGCGTTGAAGGCGGACACGGCGAACAAGTCCGTACAGGTTGGCAGCGTCGCCGTATTGCTGGCCGACGTGTCGGAGATGCAGCTTATCGAGCGCACGTTCTGGTCGAGATTCGAGACGGCACTCGACTTCGGCTACAGCATGACGCGGGCCAACGAGGCGAAGCAACTGACGTTGGGCGGCACCCTCTTGTACAGGGACGAGGACATCGTGGATTCGCTCGTCGGCAACGTCTTCCACAGCTCGCAGTCGAATGCGCCGCAGACGCAACGGTGGAATCTCGGGAACGACTTCCGCTATCTCCTCGGCGAGCGCTGGTACGCGAATACGGGCCAGGACTTCATGAGTAGCGACGAGCAAAGCCTCGACCTCCGCACCACGATCGGCGGCGGCGGTGGCCGATATCTGCTTCGCTCAGCCTCACAGTACCTGGCGTTAGGCGGCGGTCTGGCGTGGACGCGAGAGGACTACACGGACCCCGCCATCGAAACACAGGACTCTGCAGAGGCGTACATCGGCACAGAGTTCTTCACCGAGAAGCTGAAGATCACCGACCTGGTCACGCGGTTCAACTACTATCCCAGCCTGACCATCGACGACCGCTACCGCATCAACTACACGTTCGACCTCGACTTCAACCTGCCCGGCGACTGGTACTTCCGGGTGAGCCTGTTCGAGAACTACGACAGCCAACCGCCGGCCGGCCTGTCGAAGAACGACTGGGGATGGTCGAATGCCTTCGGTTTCAAGTTCTGAGATGGTGTCAGGTCCATCACAGAAGAAAAGAACTACAGCCGTAGCTCTTCCAAAATCAGTAGATTCGCAGCGACGCACTGGATGCCATATGCTGGCGTCAGCGGAGGCATGATGGCCGCCTTCTACATTGGCACCTACGACATCGTCGATCCGGAGCAATTCAAGAAGTACCCGCCGCTCGTGATGGCCCTGCTCCCGAAATACGGCGGGGTCGTGCTGGCGTCCGACACCGACGGCTTCCTCGTCGAAGGAACGAAGCGGACGATGAACGCCATCATCCGCTTCCCCTCCAAGGAGGCGGCGCTCGGACTCTACAACGATCCTGACTACCAGGAAGCGAAGCGAATCCGGCAAGCCTCCACGAAGAACATCAGCATGGTTCTCGTGCAGGAGATCCAGGCCGCGCGGCCCTCTACATAGAGTTCCCGGTCTCGAGCACCGTCTTGAGATCGCTGAGAATCCAGGCCCAGCCGCCGGCGCCCATCTCCGAAAACTTGCTGGCCACCATGCCGGCCATGATCGGTGCGCCTTCAAGCTCGTGGGTCACCGTGAGTCGCGAGAAGCCGGTGGCCACCTTCTCGATTTCCCACGTCACGCGCGTGAAGCCTTCGGCTTTCATTTCGGGACTGAACAGGAAGCGATAGGTGTGCACCAGCTTTCGCGGCGGGTCGGCTGACTCGACGACGCCGTCGACGACCACGTCGGCCATGCCCATCGCCTTCATGTCGGCGGTCGAGTGCGCGCGGTAGGCGCCGCCCGGCCGCAGCTCCATGTCGATGGCGCCCTGGTAGCCGTACTTCACCGTCCATTCCTTTGACGTGATGGCATCCCAGATCACCTGGGGCGCCGCCTTGATGTAGACCTCGTAGACCTGCGTCGTCGCTACGCTCGCTTTTGACTCTGTCGCCATGCCTTTGCCTCCAACTCGCTCTTGAGCTCCAACAGCGCCGACACGCGACGCTCGGTGTACTTGTCGATCCAGCGATCGTGAATCATCCGGATCGGCACCGCGTTCAGGAAATGCAGTTTCTCCCTGCCCGACTTGCGGGTCACGACAACGCGCGCGCGCTCGAGCACGCGCAGGTGTTTCATCACCCCGAACCGCGTCATCTCCAATTCCTGCTCGAGCTCCGTTAGCGTGCGGCCGTCACGCTTGAAGAGCAGATCGAGAAGGAACCGGCGTGTCGGATCCGCGAGTGCCTTGAACACCGAATCGTCGTCGAACACGGTCCGATAATATGTGACCTTATGGTCACATGTCAATCCGGCGGAGCCTCGGCGAAAAACAGCCGCGAGGATGGCGGCGGTGTCGCCGTGGAGCGTAGAGCTCGCAGTCGAATGGCGGGTGCCTTGCACCGATCTCGCGAGGAAGGAAGGGGGAATAAGTCCTTATGAAACGCACAACCATAAAGAACCTTGTACTGGCCTTCTTGCTGGCTTCTGCGCTACCGCTGGCTGCATGCAGCGACGACGACGACAACCCCACGTCGCCAACGCAACCAGGGCCGCCCGTGAGTGAAACGCCGCCGCCTGCGCCGGCGCCGGATCCGACACCCACACCGCCGTCACCGCCACCCGACGAGCGGCCAATCGTGACCATCACCGGCACGATCGCCAACCTCGCCCGCAGCGGCGACGGCGGTCTTGATGCCAGCTTCCGCATCGACGATCGGACGATCGCCAGGGTGAGCAGGAGCACGCCAGTCGTCTCCGGCTCACATACCGGCGACACCAATTTCCTTCGGGAGGGTCAGGTGGTAACGGTTGAGGGGCGCCGCACCAACGGGTTCCTCGACGCCACGCGCGTGACGATCATGCAGGAAGCCCCGTAACGAACTTGGGTACGGCGGAGCATCAGGATGGTGCTCCGCCGTTTCGGATAGTTCCCTTCTACTACCTCGCGCCGTAGGCGAATTTCGCGTGGCGGCGCTCGCGATCACTAGCGTTCATATCGCAACCGCTCGACGTGATCGGATGGCCATACATGACGTCGCCGGCGTCATCGGTATGGTAGTAGCCCATCGCATGGCCGAGTTCGTGACGGACCAATCGTGGATACACGGCCGTGTTCATGCCGCACGCGCACGCGCCGGAGGCGTTCAGCTCGATGAAGCCGCCATCGCGTCCGACCGTCGATCGGCCGCACGAATGTTCGGGAGGCGCGCTCGACCACTTCACCGTGATCCACCCCGGCACCTGTTCACGCGTCGCGGTGCCGCGCGCCACTTCGAGCACGCCAAAGGTTTCGCCAGACCAGATCCGCGCGCTCTGCATCAACGTCCTCTCGGTCATGTTCAGAGTCGCCGCATCGATGGCGCGTCCGGCATCGTCCTCGGTGCGCATGTACACGCGCAAGGGTCCACGCAGGATGCGGATCGGCTCGAGACGATCGGGCGCTTCGTAGCCGTTCTGCAGGAAGGCGCGATAGAACGCAGGCTCGAAACCTTCGGCCGCCAGCACGTCGGCCGTGACGATGGCGGTTGGCGCAGTGGGCACGGGCGCAACGGTACAGGCGCAGAGCAACAGCACGCTCACAGCCGCGAGCGAAGAGCGTAAGAGTTTCACGAGAGGTGCAAGATGGTAATGCAGAGGCGGCGCGAATTAAAGCAGGTGCGTGCCTGCGGCCATTGCTGACAAGAGGCGAAAGTATGGACGAGCTGGCTTGCTCAGTGCTATATCCGCTACACGCATGAAACGTTCGGTTGGCCTGACGCGGTTAGGGGGAGTGGCGCTCGCCATCATCGCACTCGGCTGCGGCCATGATGGCCCGCACGTGACTCGCATTCTGGCTCGGCCCACTGCGCCGACGCTTACGATCGGCGCCGGCGAGCACCCGCTCGGCATGGCTACCTGGCGGTTGCGAGACGCGGCGAAACGTGACGGCCGACTATACGTGCCAAAGCAGTCCGCGCCGCAACGTCCGTTGCCGTTGATCGTGCTGCTGCATGGAGGCGGCGGCCGAGCTGAGGACTTCCGCGCCCTGTTTCCGCTGGCGGAGGAGTTTGGCATCGTCATGCTCGCGCTCGACTCGCGCCACAACACCTGGGACGGGATCGACAGCCCGTTCGGACCCGATGTGCAGTTCATCGACGCCGCCCTTCGATACACCTTCGATCGTGTCGCGATCGATCCGGGAAGAATGGCCATTGGCGGCCTCTCCGACGGCGGCTTCTATGCGCTGTCGCTCGGGATGGTGAACGGCGACCTGTTCACGCACCTGGTGGCGGTGGCGCCAGGCTACTTCGGCCCACCCGCGCCGCCGACCGGCCGGCCGCGAATCCTTGTCGCGCACGGCACCCGCGACAATGTCTACAGCGTGAGGGGAAGCCGGCACAACATCGTGCCGCAACTGAAGAGCGCCGGCTACGACGTGTCGTACTACGAGTTCGACGGACCGCACTGGGTGACCGAGGAGGCGGCACGCCACGCGCTGCAATGGCTCATGCAGTGAGTTGAGGACTCAGCTCTACAGTACTGACTGATTTCGAATGGCGACTGCCTTGCATGACGCCCGAGCCAGGAGTCAGTTCCCCATGCAACGAACAGTGGTCAAGAAAATCGTTCTGGCGTTCATCCTTGCATCTGCGCTTCCGATAACGGCCTGTTACGAAGACGACACGCCGACGTCGCCAACTCAACCGGTGGCATCGTTGAGCGAAGCGCCGCCGCCCCCGGTACCCACACCCGCGGCGCCGACCGACAATCGCCCGGTCGTGACTATCACGGGGCCCATCGCGAATTTGAGCCGAAGTGGCGCGGGTGGTCTGGATTGCCGCTTCCGAATCGACGACTTCACGATCGTCAGGGTGAGCCGGACGACGCCGGTGACGTCTGGTTCGCTTACCGGCGACACGAACTTTCTGCGCGAAGGTCAAACCGTCATCGCCACGGGACCACGTGCCGACGGCTTCATGGACGCCACGCGCGTCGAAGTCATCAAGGCTGCGCCGCAGCCTTGATTCTCATCGACGCCGACCGGCAGGCGGTCACGTTGACCTGTCCGTGAATTTCTTACCACTCACGGTCAGGCATCCGTGTAGATCTTTCCCAAGTGGCCTCACCGTCGTCGGGTACCGGTCCGCTTGCTGTAGCCTGAACGGGTGATCGTGCGCGAGGATGGCGACCGGCTCCTGCTGATGACGCAACCGGATCACGCGCAGGCGGCCGGCCGCATCATGGAGCACTGCGCGGCGCTGACCGGACATCCCCTCCGGGCCTCGATTCTCCACGCCTGCGTGGAGCACGACGGCGGATGGATCGAGGTCGACGCCTATCCCAACGTCGATCCGTTGACGGGGCAGATCATCGATTTCATGACCGCGCCGGCGCTCACCAAGCAGACGGTGTGGCCGCGGGCGATCGCGCGGTTATCGGACGATCCCTGGGCAGCGGCCCTGGTGGCGAATCACGCCGTAACTGTCTACAGCCGCTACCGTGACGATGGCGCGTGGCAGTCGTTCTTTCCGGACATGACGGCGTTGCGCGACCTGCACGTGCGCGCCAGCGGGCGAACGATCGCTGATCTCGAAGCGGATTATCGGTTCGTGCTTCTCGCCGACCTGATCTCGCTGACGTTCTGCACTGCGTGGAACGATCCGCAACGTTACGATGACTGGACGGTGCGGCGCGACCGTGCGCATGTGATCGTGACACCCGACGCGTTCGGCGGCATGACGGTGGCCTTCGACGTTCCCGCGCTCGCAGTGCCGCGCCAGCGATTTACGTCCACGGAGCAGCTGCGGGCAGCGCTGGCGGCCGCGTCAGCGGTCACGCTGACCGGAACGGTCGGCCGCTAGCGCGAGGCGGCGTCTTCGACGGCGTCGATGTCCACCGGCTTGACGAGGTGATCGTCAAACCCGGCTTCACGCGCACGGCGGCGATCGCCTTCCTGGCCGTATCCGGTCAGTGCAACCAGTCGCACGCCCTCGAGCTCCGGGATGGCGCGTAACCGGGTGGCCAGTTCGTAACCGTCCATCACCGGCAGCCCGATGTCGATGAACGCGGTGGCCGGCCTGAATTCGCGTGCCAGCGCCAGCAGGGAGTGACGTCTTCATCAAGCTCGTCAATGGAGGCATCCTACAGTCGCTCGTGAACGTCAGCTTTGGCACCTCGGGCAATAGAAGGTCGAACGTCCCGCCTGCGTGACGCGCCTGATCGTCCCGCCGCAGCCTTTTCGCAAGCAGCCCTCACCCGCGCGTTCGTAGACGCGGAAGCGCGCCGAGCCGTACGGCGACTCGCGCCGCCGTATCGCCGCCGCCAGCACCGCCCTGATGCCCGCCACCAGGCGCGCGGCCGATGGCGTGGGCTTGCCGGTCTTCGTGGCAATCGACGAGGCCTTGCGCAGGGGCGACAACCGCGCGTGGTGCAGGGCCTCGCTCGCGTAGATGTTGCCGAGGCCGGCGACGACGCGCTGGTCGAGGAGGGCGACCTTGAGGGCGATGCGCTTGCCGCCGAGGGCCCGCGCCAGCGACGCGGCGTCGAGATCACCCGACAACGGCTCCGGACCCATCACGCGCAGCGACGGATACTCGTCGAAGCGATCGCGTTCGCTGAGGTCCATGAAACCGAAGCG
>JALDXK010000016.1:0-22773 GCA_032155105.1 Acidobacteriota bacterium | reverse complement strand
GCAGGTGGTGCCGTACGCGCGATTCCTGGTGCGCGCGTCGATGGAGAAACGGCGGCCGTCGATGGCGGCCGTGCAGGCCCCCGTCGCGCCGGCCTGATGCAGACGACGGCCCCGGCACAGGCCGTCCGCGCGGCCCTGCTGCTGGTCGCCGCTGCCTACCTCATTACGTTCGTTTCGGTCGCCGGCCCGGCCGCGCTCGCCTTCGGTCTCGTCTCACAAGTGATCTTCCTGCTTCCGGGCGTGCTCATCGTCCGCGCCGTCGCGCCGGGCAGTGGATGGCTGGCGTCGCTGGCGTTCGGTCCCATCCTCGGCCAGGCGCTCGGCAGCTTCGTGCTGACGCTCCTGTGGGTTGCCGGCGGCCGCGGGCCCTGGCTGATTGTGGCCACTCCCATGCTCGTGGCGGTGCTCGCCTGGCCGGCGCGCCGGCTGGCCGGCCGCTGGCGATTGCCCTTTACCGAACCCGGCGATGCCCTCGCCTTGCTCCTCCTGCTATTGATCGTGCCGGTGGTGGCCGGCCTGCCCTTCGCGCACGTGGGCGAGATCTCCGCGGACGGACAGGACTACCGCGCCTACTTCACCGCCGACTACGTCTGGCGGCGCGCCGTGGTGATCGAGCTGGCCAAGGGCGACGTGCTGCCACTCAATCCCTACTTCAGGGGCGACGCGCTGCATTACTACTGGATGCCGCACGTGCTGTCGGCGGTGCAGTATCGCTTCGCCGGCGCCTGGGCGTCGCTCGACGAGTTGCTGCTGATCCGGTCCGTGTCGATCGATGCCGTGCTGATCACGTTCCTCTACGGCATGGGCCGGACGTTTCGCGTGCGCCCCTGGGCCGCCGCCGGCGGCGTGGCGTTCGTGGTGTTGTCGTCGAGTTTCGAGGGGCTCTATGCCCTCTACGATTTCTCGCGGAACAACGCACCGCTCGAGGCGGTGAAGGGTCTCAACATCGACGCGGTGACGCGCTGGTATTTCCAGGGGATCCCGATTGACGGCCTCCAGCGCCTGCTGTTTTACCAGCCCCATCACATCGTGGGATACGGCATCGGCCTGATCGGATTGATCTCGCTCGCGCGCCGTGTGCGGCCCGTGGATGCCATCGCCTTCGCCATCGCGGGCCTGTGCCTGGGCCTCTCGGTGGCAATCAGCTCGTTCGCCGGCTTGATGCTCACTGCGGCCGCGGCGATCTACGAAGGCGTGACGGTACTGCGCACGCTCGACTGGCGTCGCGCCTTCATGCACGCCGGGGCCGCCGCCATTCCGCTAGCCGCGTGCACGGGACTCGTCCTAGCGCTGCGCTACGTGGACAACAGCGGGTCGGTGGTGGAGGTCGCGGTGAACCGCATGGCGGTGCGCGATTTCTGGTGGGTCACGCTCCTGAGTTTCGGCCCGGTGATGTTGCTGTGCGCGGCCGCGGCACCGTTTGTCTGGACCCAGCGGCGCGGCCTCGGCATCTTTGCGGCGTTAGCAGCGTCGTGCGTCTTCTTCTACTTTTTTGTCAACGTCCGCGATCACCAGGACGTCTATGTCGGCTGGCGCGTCGGCCACTTCCTGTTCATGGCGGCCACGGTGGTGATCGGCCTGCTGCTCGAGCGTCTGCACGCGACGCCGCAGGAGTATCGATCGTTCGGCTGGATCGGCGTGTGCATCATGTTGATGGCGGGGTTGCCGACGACGGCGATCGACGTGTACAACACGCAGGACATCACCAACTTCGCGCAGGCGCCGTCGGGTAGATGGACCTATCGCCTCACGCCCGATGACCTGCAGGTGTTCGACTGGTTGAAGCACAACACCGATCCGAAGGCGATCGTGCAGATCGACCCGGGGCCGCGCGATCCGGAGCACTGGGGCTACCTGCCGGCATTCGGCGAGCGGCGCATGGCCGCTGGGCTGCCCATATCAATGGTGCCGCTGTCGAAGTACCAAGCAGCGTCCGCCGATGTGCGGATGATTTACGACGAGGCGCCGCTATTCGCCTATGAACACGCCGTGCGCGCGGGTATCAACTACGTGATCGTCGGTCCACCGGAACGCGCCGCCCATGATGGCGTGGAGCAACGATTCGCCTCTATTCCCGATTTGTTGCCGCTGGTGTTCCGCAACGGCTCGATCGGCATCTACGAAGTGCGACGCCGGTAGGCCCGTCTTTAAAACACGAAGAACACGAAGAGCACGAAGAAGACATGAGGGAGTGGCGCGGCTCGCACGGCCCGCGGCGCGAAGCGCCGCATGCGACCCGCGCCCTGTCTTCGTGTCCTTCGTGTCCTTCGTGTTATTTCTTGCAGAAGGCCATCAGGTGCCAACCGAGCGGGCGCACCCATGATCGCGGTAACGCGTTGAAGGTCCCCACGAACATCGTGTTGAACGCCACGCCCTTCCAGCCTTTGTGCAGCCGTGATTTCACCGGGAATCGTTCGGGAACAATCTGCATCTCCGCGAACGGCGCCAGCAACTGCCTGAACTCCCCGATCGAGAATTTCTTCAGCACCGGGGCGTCCTCGTGCTCGAGCGGAACCTTCATCACCTTCGACAACGCGTTCAGCCACGACACGCGGTTGTAGACCATGAAGATGGCCGTGCCACCCGGCTTCAGCACGCGATGGCATTCGCGGATCAGCTGCGCGGGGTCCGCGGTGTATTGAACGACGCCGTGCGCGTAGACGACATCAAACGACGCATCCGGGTACGGCAACTGCTCGCCGTTGGCCACGCGCAGGTCCTCTGCGGCAACGTCATTCAGCGCAAAATTCTTGCGTGCAAGATCGATGGCGGTCTGCGACAGGTCCACGCCCGTGACGCGGGCGCCGCCGCGCGCAAAGCGCACCAGGTCGGTAGCGATGCCGCAGCCGACCTCCAGCAGCCGCTTATCCCGAAACGACGCAAAGTCGACCAGTTGCGGCAGGTAGTGCAGCTTGTCGAAGCGATACTCGTCGAGATCGTCGAAGAAGGCCTTCGTGCCTACTTCCGCATCCGTCATGTCCAGATCGTGGATGCGCTCATTCCAATAGCGTTGAATCGCGTCGATCACAAGTGACTACTTATACAATGATCGGTTGATGCAACGCGACCTCCGCCAGCTGGCGGACACTCGGTTCGACGTCCTGGTGATCGGCGCCGGCTTCTACGGCGTCACCACCGCATGGGACGCAGCCCAGCGAGGGCTGTCGGTCGCGATCATCGACCGCGACGATTTCGGCGCGGCCACGTCCTTCAACAACCTCAAGACGCTGCACGGCGGCCTGCGCTCGCTGCAGGGCTTCAACGTCACGCAGGCGCGCCTGTTCATCCGCGAGCGGCGGGCCTTGGCCCGCATCCTGCCGCACCTGGTCAGGCCGCTGCCGTTCGTGATTCCCACCACGCTCCACCCGATGCGCAACTCGCTCGTGATGCGCATCGGACTCGCCCTGAGCGACGCGATCGCCAGCGACCGCAACCAGGGGCTGCCCGATCCGGGCACGCACCTGCCACCGGGCCGCATCGTCTCGAAAGACGAGGTCCTGCGCCTCAACCCGGTGGTGTCGCCGGAGGGGGTGACCGGCGGCGCGCTCTGGTACGACTACCAGATGCAGAGCACCGATCGCGTCACGTTGTCGTTCCTGCTCTCCGCGGTCGATGCGGGCGCCGTCGCGGCCAACTACGTCAGCGCGAAATCGCTCTTGCAGGAGTACGGGCGCGTCATCGGCGTGATGGCCGAGGACCACATGACCAACTCGACCTTCGCGATTCGCGCGTCGGTGGTAGTCAACGCGGCAGGGCCCTGGGCGGCCTCGCTCTTGTCTGGCCTGCCCGCCGAGTCCCAGGGGGCCCCGCCCCCTTGCCTCTCGCGCGCGATGAACATCGTCACCAGGAAAATCGTCAGCGACCATGCTTGCGGCGGGGTCGCCAACGGCCGGTACCTCTTCATGGTGCCCTGGCGAGACGTGACCATGGTGGGCACGAGCCACGACGCCCACGACGGCACCGCCGACCAGCTCAGGGTCACTCGCTGGGACCTCGAAGCCTTCCTCAAGGACGTGCGGCTGGCGTTTCCCCATGCCGCCCTCACGGCCGCGGATGTCCGGCTGGTCCATCGCGGCCTCCTGCCCATGATGTCGGGAAGCGGATCGCACGTGCGCCTGGTCAAGGAGAGCCGCGTCATCGACCACGCCGCTCACGGCCTGCCGGGACTGGTCTCGATGTTCGGGGTCCGCTACACCACGGCTCGTCACACCGCCCAGGAAGCGGTGGACGCCGTGTTTCGCGCGATGGGCCACGCCAACCCGCCGCCCTGCCGGACGGCCGAAACACCTCTCTACGGAGGGAGCATCACCCACATGGATAGCTTCCTGAAGGCTGTGCTGCTCCGCGACGTCGAGGGTATTCCTTCGCTCACCCTCAAGCGCATCGCTGCCACCTACGGGACCGGCTACGACCAGGTGCTGCAGATGACCCGCGACACACCCGCCCTGGGGCGCCCGCTCGGGCGCGCCTGCGACGTGATTGGCGCCGAAATCCTCTATGCGGCACGCACGGAAATGGCGGTGAAGCTTGGAGATGCGGTGATTCGCCGCACCGAGGCCGGCGCCGCCGGCCACCCCGGTTCCGACGCGCTCGAACGCGCCGCGATCATCATGCAACGCGCTCTCGGATGGGACGACGCACGCACAAGAAGTGAAATCGACGAGGTCGAAAACTTCTACAAGTTGCCGCTCGAGTAGTGTCGCGCCGCCGGCGGCGAGGTGCCTCCATCACCCCGGAGCGCGCCGCGGAAGTATTTTTCAGAGGGGAAATCGCTCTTTTTCATAGAGAAAAAATGCGAATTCATAGTAATCTCCCTCTGCAACTAGCTGCTGTTCAGGCAGTGATACTAGGAGATCAGATGGCCAAGACTGCGAAGAAGAAAGCCGCGAAGCCGCGCAAAGCTAACGCCGCGTTCATGAAGCCCGTCACGCCGAGCGCTGCGCTGGCGGAGGTTGTCGGCTCGAAGCCGATACCGCGTACCGAGGTCACCAAGAAGCTCTGGGCCTACATCAAGAAGAACGGCCTCCAGGACAAGACCAACAAGCGCATGATCAAGGCGGACGACAACCTGAAGGTGATCTTCAAGAAGCCGACCGTCAACATGTTCGAGATGACGAAGTTGGTCAGCAAGCACCTGTCGTAATAACAGGTCGCGATGGCGATCCGGGCGCACGGGAAACCGTGCGCCTTTTCTTTTTAGTGCAGGTGCTCCGACGCCCAGCGCTCGAACACCATCAGCGGGAAAAGCGTGTGCGCGTGGTTCTCGCGTCCCGCGGTGTGCGCGTCGACAAGAGCGGTCACGGCCTGCGGATCGAACAAGCCTCGCCGGGCCATGCGCTCGGGCGACAGCAGCTCGCGCATCAGCGGCTGCAGCTCGCGCCGCAGCCAGTTCTTCATCGGGATGCTGAAGCCTTCCTTCCGGCGATTCAGGATCGACTCGGGCAGCACGCCGCGCATCGCCTGCTTCAGGATCCACTTGCGCTCGCCGTTCCTGATCTTCAGGTGACCCGGCATCGAGAACGCAAGCTCCATCAGGTCGCCGTCGAGAAACGGCGCGCGCGTTTCGAGCGAGGTCGCCATGCTCATGCGATCGACCTTCACGAGGATGTCGTCCGCAAGGTACAGGCTCAAGTCCGCATACAACTGCCGATTGAGCACATCGTCCTGGCTGAAGCGGCCGAGGGCCTCGCGCACGGGCGCGTACACGTCGGCGGCGCCCAAGGCGTCGCGCAGGCCCGGGCGATATAGACGCGCCTTGTCGCGGGCGCCCAGGTAGATCATCCAGCGGTAATGGCCGAGGTCGACGGGCGCGCTGGTGGCACCCGCGCTGAATCGCTTGACCTTGTTGACGAGGCCCTTCTTCTTCTCCGTTGGCGGCAGGGCCGACGCCACGCCGGCCAGGGCCGGCATCAGCGCGTCGCCCATCCAGCCGAGCCTGGCGGCCAGCGCCTGCGCCTGATAGGCGTCGTAGCCGCCAAACAGCTCGTCGCCGCCGTCGCCTGAGAGCACCACCTTGACGTGCTCGCGCGCCAGCTCCGACACGCTGAAGGTCGGAAACAGCGAGACGTCGCCGAACGGCTCGTCGAGATGCACTACGATGCGCTCGAACATGTCGGAGAGATCCGGCGACGCGGTCCGCTCGCGATGGTTGGTCTTGAACAGCGCGGCCACCTCGCGCGCGTACGGCAGCTCGTTGTAGGTGCCGTCCGCAAAGCCGATGCTGAAGCTGTTCACCGGCTGCGACGAGGACGTGCTCATCAGCGCGACGATCGAGCTTGAATCGATGCCGCCCGACAGGAACGCGCCCAACGGCACGTCCGCCATCAACTGGCGCTCGACGGCCTTCTGCAGCGCCCCACGCAACGCGTCGGCGGCATCGGCGTCGGTCCAGTCCTTCAGCTCGACGTCGGCCGCATCCCAGTAACGATGCACCGTCGCCTGACCGCCTCGATAGCGCAGGAAGTGCGCGGGCGGCAGCTTCTGCACGCCCTTCAGCATCGTGCGCGGCGCGAGCACGTATTCGTAGGTGAGGAACTGATCGAGCGCGACGGGATCGAGCTCGCGCGACACTTCCGGGCGCACCAGGAGGGCCTTCACCTCGGACGCGAGCAGCAGGCCGTTCGATGTCTGCGTCCAATAGAGCGGCTTCTCGCCGGCGCGATCACGCGCGGCAATGAGCGTGCGGGTCCGCCCGTCCCACAGCGCCAGCGCGAACATGCCGCGCAGGCGATCCAGGAAGCTCTCGCCCCATTGCTCGTAGGCGTGAACGAGCACCTCGATGTCGGAGTTCCGCGAGCGGAAGCGATGCCCGTGACCTTCGAGCTCGGCCTGCACCTCGCGGAAGTTGTAGATCTCGCCGTTGGCGACCACCTTGATGTCGCCGGATTCGTTCAGGATCGGCTGCTGCCCGGTAGCGAGGTCGACGATGGCCAGGCGGCGCATGCCGAGACCGACGCCAGGCAGCGTGATGCTGCCCTCCTCGTCTGGACCGCGATGGTGCAGCATCCGCACCATGCGCTCGAGATCGCCGGGCGCGACGGGTCGCGAGAGATCGTGTTCAACGATACCGACGATGCCGCACATAAGGGTCTTGGGGCTTGGGTCCTGGGGCTTGGGGTACGGCTCTAGGATCCCGGTTCACGCCGATCCCTGGTGACTTTGGCCGGGATTCCCGTCGCGATGGCGAACTCTGGAATCTCTCCGACCACCACGGCTCCAGCTCCAATAATCGCATCGCGGCCGATGGTCGATCCATCCGTCACCACCACGTGGGTGCCGAGCCAGGTGCCATCGCCGACGTCGATGCCCCGGGCCGTCCTGCCCTGCTGCAGTACGGGAATGTCCGTGCGGTCGTAGAGATGATCGCCGCCCACGAGATAGGTGTAAGCGGCCATCAGGATGTCCTTGCCAATCCGGACCTTCGAGGCCGAGAACACCTCGCAGTTGAAGCCGATGTTGGCCCGATCCTCGATGATGATGTCGCCGTTCTTGCAGCTCAGGATCGTGTTGCGGCCCACGAACACACCATCGCCGATCGTGATGCCCTTGTTGTCGGTGCCCTTCGCATCCAGGCAGCAGAGATCGTCGATCACCACGTTGTCGCCGATGTGAATCTTGTGTGGGTGCCGCAGCGTGACGTTGACGCCGAAGACGACGTTGCGGCCGACCGAGCCGAGGATCCACGGGTAGATGCGCGAGCGCAGCACGAGGCCCAGCGCACCCGGCACCCAACTGGCCAGGATCATCGCCGACTCGTAGCACAGCAGCGCGCCGAGCCCCGGCTTACCGATGAACAGCTCACGATACTTGTCGGCCTTGGAGCGGTTCTCGTTGAACAGCTCCTGCTGAATCACGGTGATCCGCGGATCGTGCTCGCGCGAGGGGCGTCCGGTCATCAGCGAACAGTGTTTCTCGGCGCCCGCTCCGCGGGCGCGGTGGTGGCATGGGGCCACTCGGCGGGCGCGGCGAGGGCAAGGTCAGACGCCTCACGGACCTCGCGGATCACGTAGGTGGGCTTGTCCTGTGATTCGTAATACGTGCGCGCCATCACCTCGGCGAGGAGGCCGAAGGTCAGCAGTTGCACGCCGATGAAAATCAGCATCACGCCGAGCAGCAACAGCGGCCGATCGCCGATGCCCTGCGTGGTGAAGAGCCGGACGTAGCCAAGGTAGCCGGTGATCAGCACACCGAGGCCGCCGGTGATCAGGCCGAGCAACCCGAAGATTTGCAGCGGCCGCGTCGAGTAGCTGAGGAGGAACTTGACCGTCGCCAGATCGAGGATCACGCGAATCGTCCGCGACAAGCCGTACTTCGTGGCTCCCGCCTGTCGGGGCCGGTGGTTCACCACCATCTCGGCGATCCGCACGCCGATCTGGCTCGCGATGGCCGGGATGAACCGGTGCATCTCGCCGTACAACCGGAGCGGCTTCACCACCTCGGTGCGGAACACTTTCAACGAGCAGCCGTAGTCGTGCAGGTCGACGCCGGTCGCCCAGGAGATCAACTTGTTGGCCAGCACGCTTGGCAGACGGCGGGTGACGAGCGTGTCTTTCCGATCCTTCCGCCAGCCGCAGACGATGTCGTTGCCCTGCTCGATCATCGCCACCATCGCCGGAATGTCACGCGGATCGTTCTGCCGATCGCCATCCATCGTGACCACGAGCCGCCCGCGCGCGTGCGCAAAGCCCGCCGCGAACGCCGCGGTCTGCCCGAAATTCCTGCGGAACCGGATCAGGCGCAGCCGAGAGTCACGCGCCTGCAGCGCCGCCAGCTGATCGAACGTCTCGTCCGTGCTGCCGTCGTCTACGACGATGAGCTCGTAGGACTTC
This sequence comes from Acidobacteriota bacterium, assembly GCA_032155105.1. Taxonomy (GTDB): domain Bacteria; phylum Acidobacteriota; class Vicinamibacteria; order Vicinamibacterales; family UBA2999; genus 12-FULL-67-14b. The sequence goes on along the minus strand of JALDXK010000016.1, from coordinate 13,945 downwards.
CCGTATTGGCCCAGCGTCTGGGTCAGCTCGTCGTAGAGCTGCGTAATGTTCGGAGACTCATTCTGGACGGGGATGACGATCGAGAGCTCTGGAGTCATTTCATTACTCGTCACTCTCGGGGCGCAGCCTCGCTAGCATTATATTCCTAGACAGTGCCCGCCTTCGATCCCCTTTCGCGTCTGCTGGGCGGCCTCGCCGCTATCCTGGGCACCGTTGCCGCGGCTGTGTATTGGCGCGCCGGGCTGTCGCTGAGCCATTACGACGCCAAGGCGCACCTCGTGGTGGCGCGGCGCATCTTCGACAGCCTCACGCCGAGCTGGGAGCAGATCGGCGCGGTGTGGCTACCGCTGCCGCACCTGCTCAACGCGCTGCCGGTGCAGATCGACTGGATGTACCGCACCGGCGCGTCCGGGATCGCGATCTCGATCGCCTCCTTCGCCATCACCATCGCCTGCCTCTCCGCGATCGTGCGGAAGGTGTCGGGCTCGCGCACCGGCGCCATCCTGGCCGCGACGCTGTTCGCGTTCAATCCCAACGTGCTCTATCTGCAGAGCACGCCCATGACCGAACCGCTGTTGTTCGCGTTGTCGGCGCTCGTGGTGCTGCACCTCACCGAATGGGCCCTGTCGGAGGTGGTCCAGTTCCGGCGCGCGGCCGGCTGGACGATCGTCCTGGCGTGCCTCACGCGCTACGAAGCGTGGCCGATTGTCGGCGCGGCAATCGTGCTCGCGGCCTGGGTGAAGTGGCGGCGTGGCGGGGTGTTCACCGCGGTCCTGCACGAGAGTGCCAAGCTCGCGCTCTACGCGGTGGGCACGGTGGTGTTCTTCATGGGCCTGAGCTTCGCGTCGACCGGGCAGTGGTTCGTGACCGGCGGCTTCTACGTGCCCGATCCAAAGCTGCAAGGCCAGCCGCTGGCGGTATACGACGCGATTCGCGAGGGCCTCGTCAGCCTGGCGGGGCCGCGCTTCGTGCAGTTCACGACCTGGTCGCTCGCGATCGTGATCGCCGCCGCCGCTCTTCGACGCGCGTGGAGCCCGCTGATCTTGCCCGTGGCCCTCATGGCCGCCGTGGCGCTGCCCTTCTATGCGTTCATCTCTGGCCATCCATTCCGCATCCGGTACGAGGTGCCGCTCATCCTCGCCGGCGCGGCCTGCATCGGCACGGCGGTCTCGATGTTGCGCTTCGCGGCGCCACTCGTCGCCATCCCGATGCTCGCGCTCGTGATGGTGCAGGCGCCGTCGTTCGATGCGGACCTGGCCCCGATGGTGGTCGAGGCGCAGCTCGATCGTGCGAACAGTTTTGGACGCCAGGCAGTGACGACGTGCCTGCGGCAACACTACGACCGTACCACTATCATGGCGAGCATGGGCTCGCTCGCGCACTACATGCACGAGTTATCGCACGCCGGATTCGATCTCGACGACTTCCTGCACGAGGGCAGCGGCCCGATGTTCGGCATCGCGCTCCACCAGGATCCGTCGCTCATCGCCGGTTGGATGCTGATCGAAGAAGCCGCCGAGGGCGGCGACATGCTGTATCAGCGGTCGAAGGAGTGGCCAGGATTCCTGCAGCACTACGAACGGGTGTGTGAGGGCGGCAACGTCGCGTTGTATCGGCGACGATCTGATGGGCGGGATTGAAGTCCCGCCCGTCTACGAAATGATCCGCAGCAGCTCGTCGTGAATCAGGCCGTTGGTGGCGAGGATGTGGCCGTCGTCTGGTACCCACGTCTTGCCGTCCATGCCCGTGACGCGCCCTCCGGCTTCCTCGAGAATCAGCGCCGCGGCACGCGTGTCCCAGGGCTTGAGACTCGCTTCCCAGAAGCCTTCCATGCGTCCGGCTGCCACCCAGCAGATGTCGATCGCCGCCGAGCCCAGCCGCCGCACGGCGCGCGCCTGCTTCAGCACCCGGCCGAACACCTCGAGGAACTCGTCGGCGTGTTGATGCACGTGATAGGGAAACCCCGTCACCAGCATCGACTCGAGCACGGTGCCGCGCGACGACACGCCGAGCCGGCGGCCGTTGAGCCATGAGCCTTCGCCCGCCTCGGCGGTGAACAACTCCTTGCGATTGGGATCGTAGATGGCCGCGACCACGGCCTGGCCGTCGATCTCGAGCGCGAGGGAGGCGCAGAAGATCGGCACGCCGTGCGCGAAATTGGTGGTGCCGTCGAGCGGATCGAACACCCAGCGGTGCCGCGATCCGCGCGACTCACCGGCGCCCATCTCCTCGGCCAGCACGTCGTGATCGGGAAACCGTTCCGCGACGAGCGCGCGGAGCATGCGCTCGACTTCGACATCGACCTCGGTGACGAGATCGATCGCTCCCTTCTTGTCGACGCGAATGACGGTGCCGAACTTCGCCATCTGGAGATCGCCGGCGCGGACGACCGCTTCGATCGCGGTCGACAGGAAGAGAGGATCTATGACGTGCCCGCTTTGAGCTTCTTCACCATCCGAACCTCCATGCCGCCCTGGACTTTCTTCAGCACGGTTTCATCCATGAAGTTGCGAATGAGGAAGATGCCGCGACCGCTCGACTTGAGGATGTTCTCGGGCGCCAGCGGGTCAGCGACTTCTTCGGGCACGAAGCCCTCGCCCTGGTCTTCGATACGAATGACGAGCTCGTCGGCGTTGTCCGGAGGCACCGGGCTGAACTCGACGATCACTTTCTTGTTCTTGTCGTTCTTGTTGCCGTGCTTGATGGCGTTGACCACCGACTCGCGCACGGCGACGCTGACCCAGTGGAGCTGATCCTCGTCCAGGCCCGCCGCCGTACCGATGTGATCGGTGACGACCTGCACGAAATCAAGCATGTCGAACGCGCTATAGAACTCGAGGCGAACGGTGCGCGGTGGAATCATCTGGTCAGGGTCTGAGCCGATTCGACCGCGCGAAGCATGTGCTGGTTAAGTACCATAGCGTTTAAACATCGGTCAAGTTGCTATAGTTGAACGTTATGCGAGTAGCCGACCGAGTTGCCGTCTCCCCCGCGCTCCGCGTCGCGGGCGTGTTGCGCGTGCCCGGCGACAAATCGATCTCGCATCGTTACGCGCTGCTGGCCGCCATTGCCGACGGCCGATCCGTCATCGCCAACTATGCTCCGGGGGCCGACTGCGCTTCCACGCTCGCCTGCCTCGGCGCCCTCGGAGCTATCGTCTCACGAACCCCGGCACGCGACGCGGGCGAACCGCCGCTGGTGACCGTCGACGGCCGCGGCGTGCGCGGCCTCGCCGCCGCGCCAGCACCGCTCGATTGCGGCAACTCCGGCAGCACCATGCGCATGCTGGCCGGCGTCGTTGCCGCCCACCCTTTCTTATCGACCCTCGCCGGCGATGCTTCACTTTCGCGCCGGCCGATGCGCCGGATCATCGACCCGCTTACGGAAATGGGGGCCGTCATCACCGCGGGCCCAGGCGATCGTCCGCCGGTCAGCATTCGCGGCACAGACCTGGCCGGTATTCGCTTTTCGCCCGAGACGCCCAGCGCCCAGGTCAAATCCGCCGTGTTACTTGCTGGCTTGCAGGCTGGTGGTGAGACCGTCGTAACCGAGCCCGCACCTACTCGGGATCATACGGAACGGGCCCTTGCCACGTTCGGCGCGACGGTCACGATCGAGGGCCCATCGACTCCCTCGCGCCCGCACGCGGACTCGAGGTCGCTCAAGGCAGGCAACCGCATCAGTCTCGTGGGCGGCCAGCGCCTGGCGGGCCGCGAATTGCGGGTGCCCGGAGACCTGTCGTCCGCGGCGTTCATTGCCGTGGCCGCGGCGGCGCTGCCAGGGTCGGACGTGACCATCACGCACGTCGGCCTCAATCCGACCCGCACGGCCTTGCTCGACGTGCTCGCCCGTTTCGGTGCGGAGGTCGACGCCACCATCGAAGACGAGTGGCAGGGCGAACCGGTCGGCCGAGTGCGGATCCGGCATGGCGCGATGCGCGATCTCGTGATCACGCCCGCCGAAGTCCCCGAAGTGATCGACGAACTGCCGGTGCTGGGCACGCTCGGCACCTTCGGCGGCAGCGTCACGGTGTCGGGCGCGGGCGAACTGCGCGTCAAGGAAAGCGACCGCATCGCGGAGCTGGTCGCCGGCCTGCGCGCGATGGGCGCCGATGCGGAGGAACGTCCCGACGGTTTCCAGGTGCGGCGCGGCCGTCGGCTCACCGGCGGCACGGTGCACGCCAGGCACGATCATCGCCTCGCGATGGCTTTTGCGATCGCCGCGCTCGGGGCCGCCGGCGCCACGCACATCGACGGCGCCGACGCGGTGGCCGTGTCGTATCCGAATTTCTTCGACGACCTCGATCGCCTGGCCACCGATTAGACGCCGATTAACACCGATTAGAATCTGATCATGCACCTGTGCGGTATCGTCAATCTGCGTCTAATCGGTGCCAATCGGTGGCCGTGAGGGCCGACAAGATTTACCTCGTCGGCTTCATGGGTGCCGGAAAATCAACCGTCGGCAGGGTGCTGGGCAAGCGGCTCGACTGGAAAGTGGAAGACATCGACCTCCGCATCGAGCGGGCCGAACACCGCGACATCCCGACCATTTTTCGTGAAGACGGCGAGCCGTATTTCCGGGTCCGCGAGCGCGACGTCCTGATTCAACTGCTGCCCGAACGCGGCACGGTGGTGGCCTCCGGCGGCGGCACCTTTGCCGATCCGAGCAATCGCGAGCTGATGCTGCGCGACGGCGCGGTGGTCTGGCTCGACGCCCCCTTCTCCACCGTGGTGGATCGCCTCCCTTCGGACGGCCGGCGGCCGTTAGCTACGGATCGGCTGGCCATGGAACAGCTTTATAATCAGCGACTCGCGGCCTACCGCTTGGCGCATTTCAGGGTAGATGCGGGACGAGGCTCCGTGGAGGAACTCGTCGATCACATCGTGGACTGGCTCATGGAGCGAAGCGGCTAAACCCCCAATGCGCTATCTGGTTATCAGCGATATACACGCCAATCTCGAGGCCTACGACACGGTCCTGGCCGAGGCCGGCCGCCTGAAGTTCGACCAGGCCCTCGTGCTCGGAGACCTGGTCGGCTACGGCGCCGACCCCAACAAGATCTGCGAACGGGTGCGGGCGTTGTCGCCGCACGCGCTGATTCGCGGCAATCACGACAAGGTCGGCGCGGGCGTGGAGAGTCCCGAGGGCTTCAATGCCGTGGCGCGCAACGCGATCCGCTGGACCTTCGACACGCTCACCGACGACAACCGCGAGTGGCTCGCGGCGCTGCCGGCCGGGCCGCTGATCGTCGACGAGCTGATCGAGATCTGCCACGGCACGCCGTTCGACGAAGACGCCTACGTGTTCGACGATCTCGACGCGCTGCGCGCGATGCACGCGGCGCGGCGGCCGCTGTGCCTGTTCGGTCACACCCACGTGCAAGTCGGCCATTACCTGAGTCGCGATGAATTCGGCCTCTCGACCGGCGACGACCAACGCCCGCTGTCGATTCCGCTCGAGGAGGCGAACCGCTACCTGGTCAACCCGGGCTCGGTCGGCCAGCCGCGCGACGGCGATCCGCGCGCGGGCTTCGGCATCGTCGACACCGACCAGCACCAGGTGACGATCTACCGCGTCGAGTATCCGATTGCGAAGGCGCAGGCGCGCATCGTGGAGGAAGGCCTACCTGACGTCCTCGCGCAACGGCTTGCGCTCGGACGCTAGCGGATCTCAGATCTCAGATTTCTGATTTATTTCAGATCTCAGATCTTAGATTTCAGATTTGGGGCGGCGGGCTTCGCGTTTCCTGAGTTCGGCCGCGTAGGCGTCTTGGGCGGCGCGCGAGCCGAGCACCCAGCCGATCACGATCCCGATCAGCAGCACCGAAGGGATGAAGATGAAGTGCGAGGCGCTGGGGATCCCGATCTCCATCTACTTGCCCCTCGAAGCCTCGGCGTAGGGGGGGCGTTTCCGCGCTTCGAGCTCGCCGAGTTCGGATTCGACCCTGCGCAGGCGCCGCGCGATCGACCACACGTAGGCGAGCAACGCGATCCACACGAAGCCGTAGGCGGTGGCCACCAGGTTGATCGCCGGAATCTGTTCGCCGGGGGGCACTTCGTCGACCGCCACGAACCCGCTGGGCGGTTGCGGCGGGGGCGACTGCGGCTGCTGCTGCCCCGCCACTCCGGCCACGAGCATCACCCACACGAATGCAATAGAGGCCGCCTTCAGGCAGCCGGTCAGCGTGCGACCGATCGGCGTCGTCATCAAGATTCCTCTGCGAGATAGAGCGCTTCGACGCGCGCACGTTGATGCTCGAGGTGCGCACGCAGGCTGAGCAGCGCGGCAAACAACAGACTGAACGCTGCGAAGCAGAACCACAACGGGATCCCCATGTCGGTGGGCAGTGTCGGCACTACCGACGTCTGCGGATGCAGCGTCCGCCAGACGTTGACCGAAATGTAGATGAACGGCACGTTGGCCGTGCCGAACAGCGCCATGCCGGCGGCGAGCTTTTCCGAACCCGGGCCGCCGTAGCGGCGCACCAGCATGTAGCCGCCGAAGATCAGCCACAACAGCAGGCTCATGGTGAGGCGCGTGTCCCATACCCACCACACACCCCACGCCTTGCGGGCCCACAGCGGTCCGGTGACCAGCGTCAGCGCGCCGAAGACGAAGCCAAGTTCGGCGGCGGCCACTGCCCACCCGTCGGCGTCGACGCGCTTGAAGAACAGGAACCGCGCGCTGTGGATGCCGCAGATGATCGCGGCGAGCAGGAACAGAATCGCCGCGGGAAAATGAAAGTAGAACACCTTCTGCACGAGGCCCATCGTCGACTCGTACGGAGCGGCGTTGATGATCCACGGCGCCACGGCGAACATTCCCGCCGCCAGTGCCAGCATGACCGTTGTCGATCGCTTCATCATCAATCCGTCATCACGGGATCGAACGTCCACAGCGCCAGCACGAGGAATACCACATCGAAGGCGCCCAGCAGCGCCGTCCAGAACTGCACCATGGCGAGGTCCGGAACCGGTTGAAACAGTGCGGCCGTGCCGCGCACTCCGGCAATCATGACCGGAACCGTCATGGGATACAACATGATCGGCAGCAGCACGTCGCGGCTGCGCGCCCGCACCAGCATCGCGGCGAACAGCGTGCCCACACCGCAGAAGCCAATGCTGCCGAGCGCGATCAACAGTGCGAGCCGGACGGCGTGCGTGAAGATCGGCGCGTTGAACAGCAGGCCGATGAGCGGGACCAGGACGAGTTCGACCATCGCCAGCAGCAGCAGGATCCCCGCGAGCTTGCCAACGTAGAGCGCCGGACGATCAGCCGGCGCCAGCAACAACGCGCGGATCGTGTCGTTGTGTCGCTCGCGCTCGAAGGTGCGCCCCAGGGCGAGCGTGCCCGAGAAGGCGATCGCAATCCACAGGATCGCCGCGGCCACGTCGTCGACGGCGCGGCCCTGCACGACCAGGCCGAACGCGAACATCAGCACCACCGTCACGGCGAAGAAGATCGTCGTCGACAGCAGTTCGAGGCTGCGCACCTCCACCGTGACGTCTTTCTTCACGATGAGCCAGACCACGCGGAAGAACGCGCTCATACCGCGGCCGACCGAATCGCCGCGCGGTAACGCTCCCGCAGCGGGCCGCTGGTACCGGCATCGGCCATCGGCTTGCCGCCAATGAGGAAGATCGCCTTCGTCACCAGGGTGTCGGCGATGTCGAGATCGTGCGTGGCCAGCACGATCAGGCACCCTGCCTCCTGCCGGTTGCGAAGCCTCGCCACCAGCGCCTCCGCCGACGCCTGGTCGAGACCGGTGAAGGGCTCGTCGAGCAGAATCAGCCGCGGGTCGTGCAGCAGCGCCCGTTCGAGGGCCACGCGCTGGCGCATGCCGCGCGAAAAACCCGACACGAAATCGTCGGCACGCGTCGCGAGGCCGGATTGTTCGAGTGCATGATTGACGGCGCGGGTGACGTCGGCCAATCCATAGAGCTGCGCGAAGAACGTGAGGTTCTCACGCGCGGTCAGCTCGGGATACAGGAACAGATCGTGGCCGAGCATGCCGATGCGGGCGCGGATCCCAGCACCGCCGTGCTCCGCCGTGCGATCGCCGTAGGTGATGGTGCCCTTCGACGGCGTCAGGAGCGTGGCAAGGATGTTGAGCAGCGTGGACTTGCCGGCACCGTTCGGCCCGAGCAGGCCGACGATCTCTCCGGAGTCGCAGGTGAAGCTGACGTTGGTGAGCGCCTTGCGGCGCCCGAAGTAACGCGCAAGGTCGGTCACGGCTAAGCGACTGAAGCCTGGCTCGCTCATCGGTCAGGCGAGCCAGTCTCGCCGAAGCGCGAAGGCGGACGCCTCAAGCAGCCTCACCTCTATCGAGCTCAGCGATCACGCGTTCGAGTTCGCTCGTGGCTCGTTGCAGCTTTGCCTCTTCGGCCGTGGTCAGCGGCTTCTGGCGCCGCTTGCGCTCCAGCGCCACCACGTCGTTCATCAGCTTCTCACGGCGCGCGCGCAGCTTCGCGTCCTGCGAGGCGTGCGCCTTGGCCGGTGAGGCCGCCAACCACCCCCCGAGGATGAAAATCAGGACCGTCAGCGCCAGCGCCACGTTGCGCGGCGTCTGGCTGTGCGCGGGAAGGCCGGTGAGGTTGATCACCAGCTCCTCGCCGGCATTGATGCGACCACCGGTGCCCATGATGAACACCGCGCCGCCCTCGGTGGTCATCTCGCGCGTGTCGGTCAGCTGCGGTGACGACACCCGGATGGCGCCGATCTTTTCGACGCCGACGAACACTTGGGCCAGCGCGGCCGGCCACTTTTGCCGGATCGTCAGCGACTCGCTGGCATGCGGCAACGTGAACCCCACTTGCGCCACGGTCTTGCCCGGCGGAAACGGCCCGGTCACGGTCAGCATGTCGGCACGCACGCTGGCGTTCTGCGACGACCCCTGCATCATCGACGCGCCCGCCGCGCCGGTAGGCAGTTCGATCAGCAGCGGCCCACCGATGTCGATCGGCGTGCGCGCGGTGTTGAGAACGTCGAGCAGGTAGAAGACCGTCAGCGCGTCGTTCTGGAATTCGATCACGATGCGCGACTCGGGGCCGATCTCGACAACGCCTGGCCGGGCGGGTTCCCGGGCAGCGGCTTCGGCGGCGGCTTTCTCGCGTGCCGCGGCGGTCGCAATGCCGGCGATCAGCGCCACGCGCACGCCGCCTGTTGCCGGCACCGAGAATTGCTGCGACGTCAGCACCTCGCCATCGACGCTGGTCGTCGCCTGCACCACGGTGCCCGGGGTGAGGCCCTCGAACTGCGCGCGGCCCTGCGCGTCGGTGGTGGCCGTGCGCGGCGTGCTGCCAACCATCAACGTCACCTCCTGGCCGGCGACGTTGTTCCCCATCCGCTCGCGCACCACGCGCACGCTGACCGCCGCGTTGGGCAGCTCAGGCGCCGGCAGCGGCGTCCCCGCTATAGCGCTCGGATCAGGCATGGCTACCTGTGCGCTCGCTGCGCTCGCACCCAGGAAAACTAAAAATGCCAAACCAAAAGTTAAAAACAGGTGCCTCACAGCTTCGCTCCGCAGTTTTTGCAGAACTTAGCATCCTCGTCGTTCAGCGTCCCGCAAGCTGCACAGTTCGTTTGGAGGGCGGCGGCTTTAGCCGCCGCTGCCGCTTCGGCAGTCGTTGTGTCCTGCGCATCGTCCTGGCGACGGCTAAAGCCGTCGCCTTCCAAACGCACTAATCGTTGCTCGATCTCTTTCGCGATCTGTTCCTTGTATCCGCCACCGGCCTCGAGCTGCTTCATCAGCCCGAGCGCCCGCGCCCGCAGCCGCGCCGACATCTCGTCGAAGTCGGCCTTCGCCACCTTGCCCATCGCGTAATCGAACTCGAGCTCCTTGATCGATCGCAGCACCAGCGTCTTTTCGCGATCGAGGGCGGCGCGCGTGCGGCCGGCGATGGTCTGCGGCACGTCGACCTCGGGCGACACCAGCGGCGACAGGATCCGGTAGGCGCCGAGTCCGACAAAGCTCACCGACACGACGGTCAGGCTGAGGATGATGATGTTCGCGGGAGACTGCCCCGTGGCGACGATCACCGTCGCCGTGGCGGCGAGCATGCCGCCGAGCAGGAAGAATTGCCAGGGTTGGAGAAACGGCTCCTCCTTCGCGCTCCCCTCTTTGCCGGGTCGCGCTTCGGAGGACAGGTCCGCTGAATTTGATTTCACAGCTAATCGAGATTACGCAGCTCGTCGTCGAGCCGGGCCGCCATCTCCGGATCCTCGGCACCCGCCGGCGCCGATGCCAGCTGCGGCCGGCGCGACCAGCGCAGCGCGAGAATCACCACGGTGAGTAGCCCGCCGATGCCGACGACGAACGGCATTGCCCACGCGACGCGACCGGAACCGCTGTTGGGAGGCTCGCTGAGAATCTGCGCGCCGCCGAACGTGCTCACGTAGTAGTCCACGATCTGGTCCGGCGACTTGCCGTCCTTCAGCATGACGTCGATCTTGGCGCGCTCGATGGCGCAGTGGCCGCACGAGCACTGGCCCACCGGCAATTTCGAACAGCCGCCGCACCAGCACGCCAGCTTGTGCGCCACCTCGCGGGACTCGGGCGACGTCAGTTGCAGCCGCGGATCCTGGCCGGTCTCGGTGTGCTGCGCGAACGCCGACCCCACCGGCGCCAGCAGCGACAGCAGCAGGATCGTCGCCGTCACCGCTTCCGCGGGCAGTTTCGCCATCGCGAACGACACCGACGCTTCGGGCAGCAGCGCGATGCCGGTGCCGATGGCGAGGATGCCGAAGCCGAACCACACCCAGTTCACGAGCGGGTTGATGTGCACTTCGACGCTCGCCGTCTGGTCCTCGATCGAGAAGGCGGCCATCACGATGTAGAGGTCTTCCGCGAAGCTGCGGCGGATCGCGACTTCCGTGGTCGGTTCTTCCTCGTGCTTGCGGAAGTACCACTTGGCCGGCCGCATCTGATCAATCACCTCTCCGTCGAGGTTCTTGACGGTGACATGCCCCGTGATCATCTGCTTCTGGCCGTCGTCGGTCACGCGAATGGCGTCGAGATGCACGATGTAGTCGCCGACCGTGGCTTCCTCACCCGGCTTGAGCAGCAGCTGCTGATCGCGGCTGAAACCTTCGCCCGCGAAACCGAGGAAGATCAGCACCACGCCGGCGTGGACGATATAGCCGCCGTAACGACGCTTGTTCTTGGACACCAGGCCGATGATCGCGGTGAAAATGTCGGTGCCGGTCATGCCGCGGCGCACGTTGCCGCCGCGCACGAATTCCTGTGTGAGCGTGCCGGCGACGAACCCGGCCAGCGCAAAGCAAATCCCGGAGCTCCACACGCGCACGCCTAGCGCGACCAGCACGCCGCCGGTGATGAGACCCGCGAGAACCGGCCACATGAACTGGTCCTTGAGGTTCTCCACCGTGGACTTGCGCCACGCCAGCAGCGGACCGACGCCGGTGAGCAGCAGCAGCATCAGGCCGATCGGCACCATCCAGCGATTGAAGAACGGTGGTCCCACGGTGAGCCGCTCGCCGTTGATCGCCTCGGTGATGGTGGGGAACAACGTGGCAAACAGGATGAAGAGCGCCGAGAACAGCAGGATCCAGTTATTGGCCAGGAACGCCGCTTCCTTCGACATCCACGAATCCAGCTCGTGGCGCGCCTTCAACAGGGGCAGCCGGTAGATCACCCAGCCGAAGCAGAACACGATCGTCGTGAGCATGAACGCCACGAAGTAGCGCGCCAGCTGCGGATCTTCGCCGAACGCGTGAATCGACTGGACGATGCCCGACCGGGTCAGGAACGTGCCGACGATGGTCAGCAGGAACGTGATGATGACGAGGGAGACGTTCCACACGCGCAGCATGCCGCGCCGTTCCTGCACGTGCACTGAATGCAGGAACGCCGTGGCCGTGAACCACGGCAGCATGCCGGCGTTCTCAACCGGATCCCATCCCCAGTAGCCGCCCCAGCCGAGTTCCTCGTAGGCCCAGATCATGCCAAGCGTGAGGCCCAGCGACAGGAAGAACCACGAAAACATCGTCCAGCGGCGTACGGCGCGCAGCCACGAATCATCGAGGTGCCCGGTGAACAGCGCCGCCATGCCGAACGCAAACGGGATCGTCAGCCCCACGAAGCCGAGGTACATCGTCGGCGGGTGGATGGCCATGTAGAAGTTCTGCAGCAGCGGGTTCAAGCCACGCCCGTCGACCGGCGACTCGGTGAGGTAGGTCGCGAACGGATTGTTGTGGATGATCATCAGGAAGAGGAAGAACATCTCCACCGCGCCGATCACCGCCACCACGTAGGGAATCAGCTCGCGATTCCGCTCGCGGTTCACCTTCACCGCCACGGTGCCGAACACCGACAGCAGGAACACCCAGAACATCACCGAGCCGTCGAGGCCGCCCCAGTACGAGGTGATCTTGTAGAACAGCGGCTGCACACTGTCGGAGTACCGCTGGACGTAGCGGATCGAATAATCGCCCGACACGAAGGCGTAAATGATCACGCCCGAGGCGACCGTCATGATCGCGGCCACGGTGTAGAACGCACCGATGCCGCTTTCGATGAGGCGCGTATTGCGGCGGCGCGCGCCGGCCACGGAGGCCGACACGGCGTAGGCCGCGGTTACGAAGGCGAGCAGGAGCAGGAACGCGCCGAGCGAGGCCATGGGCCTCCTTTAGTAGGTGCCGGAGGAAGGCACCGTCGTGGCGCCTCCCGGTTTGGCTTCGTACTTGGACGGGCACTTCGCCATCACGCCGTTGGGCGCAACCGAGAAGCCCTCGGACGAGAGCGTGCCTTTCAGCACGACTTCGGAATCACTCTTGAAGGTGTCGGGCACGACACCCGTGTAGGTGGCACTGACGATCTTGCCGTTGCTCTGCACCTGGAACCAGTGGTCGAGCGTGTTCGGCTTGCGCGCGATCGAGTTCGGGACCACGAAGCCGTGGAGCTGCAGCTTCTTGCCGTACCACTCATCGGGCTGCGCCATCACTTCGTCGACGTGTTTGTAGTATTCGGTGCCCTCGGCCATCGTCGTATACAGCAACGCGCCAAACGTCAGGGCGAGCACGAGGCTCGTGAGACCGATCTTGACCGCTTTGTTATTCATGGTGTGGCTTGTCCTGAGCGCTAAATCACGGGTCGAAGGAGACTTAGCCCTTCTTCAGAATACTAGAGACCATCGCCACGGGCAACCCCACGACGTTGCTGTACGAGCCCTCGATCCGGGGGATGAACCGCGACGCCAGCCCCTGGATGGCATAGGCGCCGGCGCGATCCATCGGCTCCCCGGTCGCGACGTACCACGAGATGTCTTCGTCTGTCATCGCATCGAACCAAACCCGCGTCGTGTCGACGGCGGAATGGACGCCCGCCGCGCTGACAACCGCCACGCCGGTGTGCACCTCGTGCACCCGCCCGCTGAGCAGGCGCAGCATGCGCGCCGCATCCGAGGAATCGATGGGCTTGCCGAGAATCTCGCCGCCGATAGTGACCGTCGTGTCGGCGCCGAGGACGCGTGCGTCGGGACGCAGCCACCACACCGCGCGCGCCTTCTCGATCGCGAGGCGCTCGACGTACGCGTCGGGCGCCTCGTCGGCGCGTGGCGTTTCGTCGATGTCCGCCGCGAGTACTTCGAACACGATGCCCGCAGCGGCGAGCAACTCAGCCCGCCGCGGTGAGCGGCTCGCGAGAACTATTTGGCCGGCTGGTTCTCGTACCACTTGAGATTGGCGGTCGACGTGCCGATGCACGCGACATCGAGCCGCTTGTCGCCGTTCAGATGCGCAACCGTGCACCCGGCTGCGGCCATGCTTTTCTGTTCCGGCGTGGCGACGACGAACTTCGTCCAGCGCTCGCCCTCGAGCCGATAGATGTTCACGCCACCGCCACCGCCGCGATAGCCGGCGATGATCTCATCCACGCCGTCGCCGTCGAGATCGCCCTGCGCCAGCGTGTGCCCATCGTTCAGCG
>JALDXK010000015.1:0-23045 GCA_032155105.1 Acidobacteriota bacterium | reverse complement strand
CCATGAACGAGTCGTCGAGTTCGGCGATGATGGTGCCGTCGGCCCGGACCGACACCGGGACGTTGGCGACAACGCGCTCTAGCGCGGCGTCCGGCGTAGGATCGTTCTGCCCGGTTTCAGGCACCTGGTTGGCCTGCTTCTTCGGTTTTTGGGAATTGGGATTCTGTGCGAACAGTGGTGCGGAGATTGCGAGCGAGACGGCAACGGCCAGTGCCGTTGTTACCTGTCGAACCATGAGCAGCCCTCCTCAGTAAATTGCAAGGGGGAAACTATACTGCGGAGGTGGCTCGACGAACGAGCCAACTTATGTGGGAACGATCTGTGCGACAGGGTGAACAGAAGGCTGGTTACTGCTCGTCGTGCAGCGATGCTGCTCGAAGCGCGCTGCCGTCGACGGGGTGGCCGCCGATCTGCACGTAGTCGTAGGTCATCTTGAACGGCTGGCGCCCGTAGAAGACCACGCGCGCGCTCGACGACAGTTCCACCGGGACGATCGCGTTGCCAATGCGCGTGAACTTCCACGTCACATCGACGTCACGCACCCAGAACGACGGGCTCTTGGTGAGCCGCCCGTCCATGCGAACGATGCCGCCCAGGTCGGGCTCGATGAGGGCGCTGCCGCGAATGACGCCGTCGGATTTTCGCGCCGGGTGGAGCAGCAGGCGGGTGAGACCCGACTCGGTGACGCCGCCTTCTTCGACGGTGTAGTTCCGCGGCACGATGGGCGCGCGCAGCGGCTTGCCGTTGGCCAGCAGCTCGGTCTCGCCCTTGAGCACACCGCGCAGGACCTTGTTCCTCACGTATTCGTAGCCGCCTTCGCGCACCACTTCGTAGCTGAAGCCTGTGCCGGGATGGAACTCCGTCCATACCTCCAGCCATCCGTGCTTGCCAGACGCGGGCTTGCCGGCCTCCAGGCGCCGGAAGGCGCCGTATACCGGCGGCGTCGGCTCATTGAACCGCGTAAAAAGAGGCTCGAATTGCGAGGGATTTCCGGCGCTGGTTGACGCGAGGCTTCCCACCACCATCACCACGATGGACAGGAACGGAACCGCGATCCGCATCGGCAGGCTGCTCATGGCAATCCCCTTGAGCCTATGCACGACCTGTGCCCTCAGCCTGCACAACTTCTGCAGCCCCAACGCACCGCGGCGGCGCGATGGGTGTAGAACCTGGGGCAGGACGCGTATGCCGACCCTACAACAACTGACGCTCGCGCACTCCCAACGATTGTCCGAACTGCATCGCACGAGGGACGTTCGAATGGCCGAGGCGCAGACCTCGCGTGATCTGCAACTCCGTGCGCTTGCGGCCGCCTCCAAGGCCATCCAGAAATATGACGATGAGCTGCTGACGGCGCGCGAGAAGCAACTCGCGATTGAAGCGAAAGCCGAGGCGGCGCGCAGCTCGGCGTTGCTGACTGCCATCGATCGCCGCGCTGATGAGCTCGAAGACGCCCAGCTGGCTCGACGTGCCACGGACGTGGAGGCCGTGAGGACCAAGCGCCGCATGGAGGACACGGCGGAAGCCAAATATCTCGCGGTGCTCTCGCGCACACACGAGCTTGCTCCGAAAGAGCGGGCGGAAAAGCTGCAGGACGCCGATCGCCTTCGGCGGCAGGAACTCGACCAGGCCCGCCTCACGCATGACGAAGCACTGTCGAAGTCGCAGCAGGGCTACCGCACGTCCGTGGACGAGGCCATGCTCCGTGAGCGCCGGGATGGGCGTGACGGCGAGCGTGCCTATTTCGAAGCGCTCCGTGTCGGCGAGGCGGCGGTGCGCGCGGCGACGGCAGCCGCGGACCAAGCGCTGCTCGCTGCGTTGCAGGCCGTACCCGACGCGCGCGACATCGTGCGTGAGTGGCGAGAGCGGATTGCGGTGATTGGCAGGGAAACGGCGGAAGCCGAGCAACAGGAGTTCTCGCGCTTCCGCCGCGAATTGCAGAGCGTTACGGTGTGATGGCCGGCTTCTTGATGCGCTGCAGCATCGAGTTGAACGGCGGCAACTGCTCGCTCACCACCTTGTCGAGCCGATCGGTCTCGGCCTTCAACTCGGCGATCAGCTCGTCGAAGATCGGCTCGACGTTTCCGGTCGGCCGGCCCTCACCCGAATTCGCCACCCGCAACAGCGACGCCAGGCGGTTGTTGGTCTTGATGGGGAAGTTGAGCGGATCCTGCCCGCTCTGGTTCCGCACCTGGTAGATGTCTTCCTCCACCGCCGAGAGCGCCTTCGTCAGCTCGTCACCCGCCAGCCGCACCTCCGCGGGCGCGTCCTTGATGCGATCAGCAATGTCGGTCTTGATGCGGCGAATCCGGATCACCGCCTGATTCGCTTCGTTGACCTTGTCGCGAATGCGGCTCGCGAGATCCCACTGAAACTGCAGGTCCGCATCGCTCACCGGGCGCAGCGGGTGCTTCAGCACCGCGAAAGACTGTGTCTGCGTCACACCGTCGGCCGTCAGGCGCACTTGGTACGAGCCCGGCAACACGGCAGGACCACTCTGCGTTGCGCCCCACAGGATCATGCCGGGGAATGTCACGACGCCCGTTGAGTTCAGATCCCACGTGTAGCGATTCACGCCCGCCGCCATCGGCGCGCCCTGTGGCCCACCACCACCGCCGCCGCCACCACCACCGCCAGTGTCGCCTTCCTTGCGCGGCGGCAGGCCGGTGATCGAACGCACCACCTGTCCCTTCGGGTCGAGGAAGTCGATCGTCAGCGCCTTCGGCTGGGTCTTGAGGAAGTAGGTGATCTGCGGGCGGTCGAGGCCGCGCGTCGCGTTGGCTGGCTTGAACACCGCCACGTCGGTCAGCGGCGCCACGCCGAACTGCCGCAGCGCCGCAATGTCGTCCATCACGTAGAAGCTGCGCCCGTGCGTGCCGATGGCAATCGCGTTGTCTTCGACCACGAGATCGGTCACCGGCACATCAGGCAGGCCGTTGTTGAACTTCTGCCACGACATGCCGTCGTTGAAGGAGATGTAGACGCCATGCTGCGTGCCGGCGTACAACAGTCCGCGCCGCACCACGTCTTCGCGCACGGTGTGCACGTAATCGTTGGCGGGGATGCCGTTGACGATCTTCGTCCACGTTTTGCCGTAGTCACTGGTCTTGAAGATGTACGGCGAGCGGTCGCCGAGCAGCATCTTCTTCACGGCCATGTAGACCGTGCCGTTGTCGAACGTCGAGCCGTCGAGTTGGCTGACGCGGCCGAAATCCGGCATGTCGGGCGGTGTCACGTTCACCCACGTCTTACCCTCGTCGCGCGTCACGTGCACGAGGCCATCGTCCGATCCCGCCCAGATCAGGTTGCGATCTTTCTTGCCAGGAGCGAGCGAGAACACGGTGCCGTAGATCTCCGGGCTGTTCATGTCGTGCGTGATCGGGCCGCCCGACTCGTTCATCGTCTTGGGATCGTGACGCGACAGGTCGCCGCTGATGGCCGTCCACGTGTCGCCGCCGTTGGTGGTTTTCCAGACGCGCTGCGAGCTCGTATAGAGGACATTGGGATCGACGTACGAAAAGATGATCGGATACGTCCACTGCCAGCGCTCCTTGACGTTTCTGCCGGGTTCGCCTGAGAAGAAGCGCGGGTATGCGCCCACCTCCTTGAACTCGCCGGTGCGGCGGTTGAGCCGCGTGAGAAACGAGCCGTTGTTCGTGCCGCCGAAGAAGATGTCGGGATCGGACGCGTGGGTGGCGATGTAGCCGGGCTCGCCGCCGCCCGCCTGGTAGGGCGCCACCGGCGGCACGCCGCCAAAGCCCTGGCCGGGCATGTTGGTGTTGCTCGGCACGCAGAGCGTGCTGTTGTCCTGCTGCGATCCGCACACGTGGAAGGGCAGGTGCGCGGTGGTGATGACGTGATACCACTGCGCAGTCGGGAAGTCCTGCGCGCTCCAGTCCGGCACGCGCACGTTCACGTTGAAAGTGATCGCGCCGCCGCCGTCGTTGCCGTCGATGACGTGATTCGGATCGTCCGGATCCACCCACAGGTCGTGATGATCGCCGTGCGTGTTCTGGCCGACCTGCACCGTGGTCTTGCCGCCGTCGGTAGACCGGAACAACGCGGTGTTCTGCATGTAGACGACGTCCTTGTTGCTGGGATCGCCGAACACGTGCGTGTAATAAAAGGCGCGCTGCCGGATGGAGCGGTTCGAGTTGATCAACTTCCACGAGGCGCCCGCATCCTCCGACACGAACAGCCCGCCGTTCTCGTTTTCGACGAGCGCGTAGACGCGATTCGAGTCGGCCTTGGTGTTGGCGAGACCGATGCGACCGACAACGCCCGACGGCAACCCTGGATGGCGCGTGATCTCCGTCCACGTGTCGCCGCCGTCGGTCGACTTGTACATGCCGCTGCCGGGTCCGCCGCTCGACATCTGGTACTCGATGCGGTACGCCTCCCACAACGCCGCGTACATCACGTTCGGGTTGTTGGCGTCGATGACGATGTCTACCGCGCCGGTCCGCGGGTCCTTGAACAGCGTGCGCTTCCAGGTCTTGCCGCCGTCCGTGCTCTTGAATACGCCACGCTCTTCGCTCGGTCCGTAATACAGGCCGAAGGCCGCCACGTACGCGATGTCGGGATTGGTGGGGTGGATGCGGATCTTCGAGATGGCGTCGACGTCGCGGAAGCCGACGTGCGCCCACGTCTTGCCGGCATCGCTCGACTTGTAGACGCCGTCGCCGGGCATGATGTTGCCGCGGATGCAGTTCTCGCCCATGCCGACGAACACGAGATCGGGATTTGATTCCGACACGGCGACCGCGCCGACCGATGAACTCGTGATCTGCCCATCGGTGACCGGCGCCCACGTATTGCCGGCGTCGGTGGTTTTCCACAGGCCGCCGCCAGTGGCGCCGAAATACGCTTCGCGCGGCCTGCCCTTCACGCCCGACACGGCGATCGATCGGCCGCCGCGATCGGGGCCGATGCTGCGCCAGCGATAGGCGTTCAGCAGAACGGGATCGATCGCCTGTGTCTGCGCCGCCAGGTTAGAGGTGATCGCCGGCACCTGTCCGGACAGCATGGTGATGATGAGGGCTGCAAGCAGAACGGCTTGCCAGGGCAGTACTTTCATCGTTCCTCCGGGAAAGCGCGAGTGTACTTCACTCTCTAAGTCATCCGTTACCCACATCGAGCCCGGCCATACCAGATCGTGCGGAAAAACGCGGCTTCAAAGACGGCACAGCCCTTGCTCTAACAAGAACCGTGAGGAGCCGGATGTTGAACACGCGTATCGCATCGTTCGTGATTGGCTGCATCGCCGCAGGAACGATCACGTCCTCGTGCACTCGCGCGGAAGCGATCGAGAACATTCCGGCCGGCACCGAAGTCACGGTGGTCACCGAGGACGGCACGCTGGTTCGCGGCAAGATCGCCAAGGTGGAGCCCGAGATCGTCACGCTGACGGGCGACGGCCCGAACACGACGACCGAAGTGGCCCGCACGGCCATCACCGAAGTGAAGCGTGTCGATCCCCAAGGGGCTCGCGAAGAAACGGCGGCCGCCGAGCGGCCGGCGCCGGCCCGCGCCGCGGTGGTGCGAACGCTCACAATTCCCGACAACACGGTGCTCGACGTCACGCTCGACACGTCGCACTCGTCCGAAGACAGCCGCGTTGAAGAACGCGTCAACGGCACGCTCGCGTCCCCGGTGGTGATCGATCACGTGACGGCAATTCCGGCGGGCGCCAGGCTCACTGGGCACCTCACCAACGTCAAGGATTCAGGCGAAGTGAAGGGCCGCGCCGAACTCGGCCTGCGGTTCACCCGCCTCCAGACCGGCTCGGTCACCTACGACATCGAGACCAAGCCGATGTCGTGGATCGCCGAGGCGACCAAGAAAGAAGACGCCGTGAAGATCGGCGCCGGCGCAGCCGCCGGCGCGGTGATCGGCGCGATCACCGGTGGCAAGAAAGGCGCGGCAATCGGCAGCGCCATCGGCGCGGGCGGCGGAACAGCCGTCGTGCTCGCCACCGAGGGTCAGGATATTCGGCTTGCGGCCGGCCGCAAGCTCAAGGTCTCGCTTAACAATCCGCTAACCATCCGCACCAAATAGCCTACCAACCCAAGCGGGATCCTTTCGGGATCCCGCTCCTGTCCTTTCGACTCGCATTCCGCGGCTTCGTCGGCGAAACGTTCGCTCAAGGTCTTCGACCGTTTTCCGTTTCGTACGTCATGATGGTGGGTAGTGTCGCCACTCGAGGAATACGCCCAGAGACAACGCGCCCGTGAAGCCGAAGCCGCGGCGCGCGAGCGCGTGCACATCTGGCTCGGCAACGCCAAAGTCGCGATCTTCATCGGCATCCTGATCTACTGGGCGGTCACGCTCAACGCCGATCCGAGTCCCTGGTTCTATGGCGTCGCAGTCGCCGCATTCATCGCGCTGTCGGTGTGGCACGAGCTGACGCTGCGGGCCATGGCCCGTGCGAATGCGGCGGTGGCGTTCTACCGCGACGGTGCGGCGCGCATCCACGATAAGTGGATGACGGTCGAGCCGAGCGGAGCACGCTTCAAGAACCCCGAGCATCCCTATGCCGACGACCTCGACGTGTTCGGCCCCGGCAGCTTGTTCCAGTTGCTCTCGCTCTGCCGCACGCCGATGGGCGAGGAGCGCCTCGCTGCCTGGCTGCTGGCCCCCTCGCCGATCGGCGAGATCACGGAACGCCAGCGGCGCGTCGCCGCGCTCGGCTCGCATCTCGATCTTCGCGAGCGCGTGGCAGTCGTCAATGCCGGCCAGCGGCGATTCATGCTCCCGGACCCGCTCGTCGCCTGGTCTGAGCAGGCGCCCTCGCTGCCGGCGGTTCGGCCACTCATTGTCGCCCTCGCCCTCATCTTCCTTGCCGCCTTCGCCTCCTTCATGAACGGCGGCAGCGGCTGGCCGGCAATCGCCTCGCTCGCCATCAACGGCATCGCCATCGGAGTCTTCGGCAAGCGCGCCAACGCCATCGTCGAGGGCTTGTCGTCGTCCACTGGCGCAACCAGCCTCGATCTGCTGTCGAACGTGATCAAGCAGATCGAACACGAATCGTTCAGCGAGCCCGCGCTCGCGGCACTCGCGCACCGGCTCAAGGGCGACGCCGGCCACGTCGCCGCGTCTCGAGGCATTGCGCGGCTCGCGCGCGTGTCCGACTGGGCCGACTCACGGCACAACGTGTTTTCGCGGCTCGCGGAGATTCCGTTCCTGTTCACGCTGCAGGTCGCCTGCGCCTGCGAGTCGTGGCGGCGGCGTCACGGCGGCCAGTTTCGCGACTGGGTGGACGCGGTGGGCGAGATGGAAGCGTTGCTGTCGGTCGCGGGGTATGCCTACGAGCATCCCGCGGATTCGTTTCCAGAGCTGATCGAATCAGCGACGCCGCTCATCGATGCGACCGACATGGCGCACCCGCTGATTCCGTCGGCGACCGCCATTCCGAACAGCCTCGCGCTCGGCGGCGGCGCCAACCCGCGCGTGCTGATCGTCAGCGGCTCGAACATGTCGGGGAAGAGCACGTTGATGCGCACCACCGGCCTCAACGTGGTCCTGGCCCTGGCAGGCGCGCCCGTACGCGCGGGGCGCCTGCGGCTCACGCCGCTCGCGGTCGGCACGTGTCTTCGCCATACGGATTCTCTGCAGGAACACCGCTCCGGCTTCTACACCGAGGCGCTGCGGATCCGCCGCATCTGCGATCTGCTCGACGGCCCGCGGCCGGTCCTGTTTCTCTTCGACGAGCTGCTGAGCGGCACCAACTCGAAAGACCGCCGGATTGCAGCTGAAGGAGTGATCCGGACCATGCTCGCCAGGCGCGCCATCGGCATGGTGACCACGCATGACTTGTCGTTGACCGAGATTGCCGCGATTTTCCCGGGGGAGGCCACGAACGTGCACCTCCAGGACCATGTCGAAAATGGCAAGATGACGTTCGACTACAAGTTGCGGGACGGCGTCATCACCCACAGCAACGCCCTTGAACTGATGCGTATGATCGGACTTGATGTTTAGAGCACTTCTTGCCGGGGCGGCACTCCTTGCCGGGGTGGCACTGCTTGACGGGGAGGCACGCCTTGCCGGGGAGGCACGTCTTGACGGGGCTCAAAACAGCCCACGTGTGGCCATGCTCGAGGCGGCCGGGTGGGATGCGCTCAAGGCCAACAACCTGCCGCTGGCCGCGGTCACGTTCAAGGAAGCCATCACCCTCGATCCGAAGAATGCCACGCTGCGCCTGGGGGCGGGCACGGCGGCGTTCCTGCAGCGCCTTGACGCCGAGGCGAAGACATACCTCGAGCAGGCGCTGGCGCTCGATCCCAAGTTGAGCCTCGCACGCCTGCAGCTGGCGCAAATCGCCAGGCGTCAGAACGACTTCCAGGAAGCGATCCGGCTGATGGAGATCGTCGCCGCCGAAAACCTGGACGAGGAGGGTGTGCGTGAGACCCTCGACCGCTGGAAGCGCGAGCGCGAGTTGCACGATCGCATGCGCCAGGAAGTCGGCGACTTCTTCACGGTGTCGTTCGAAGGGCCGCAGGATGCGGAGCTGGCCGCGAAGGCGCTCGAATCGCTCAACCGCGCCTACTGGCGCATCTGCGACGTGTTCGGCGCCTTTCCGCCGAAGTCCGTGCCGGTGGTGCTCTACACGCGCGAGCAGTTCCGCGACGTCACGCGGTCTCCGCAGTGGGCGGCGGCCGCCTTCGACGGGATCATCCGCGTGCCGATGCAGGGCGCCGACGAGAAGGGCGAGGATCTCGATCGCGTCCTGGCGCACGAGTTCGCGCACGCGCTGATTCGCTCGCTGGCCACGCGCAACCTGCCGACGTGGCTCAACGAAGGGCTGGCGTCGGTGCTCGAGAGCGACGACCTCGAGTGGGCGAAAAAGACGATGGCGAAGGTGGGCGTGATGCCGCCGTTGCGGCGGCTGGCCCCGCCGTTCTCGAAGCTCACCGGCGGCGAGGCGCAGTACGCCTATGCGGCCAGTGCCGTCGCCGCGCGACGTTTGCTCGACGAAGCCGGCGGCGCCGCGATCGCGAATTTGTTGCGGGACCTGGGCGAAGGGCGCGACTTCGAAGAGGCGTTCCTTCATCGCATCCAGCGATCGCTCAGCGACTTTGAAACCTCACTGAACCCCTAGCACCGTACGCACCCTGGTTAGAGGGTGTTGTAAACGATCGCGAGAAAATCCGCGGGCTGCATGAAGCCTTTGCCCCATGTGGCGTCGAGATCTTTCGTGGGCGCCGCCGCAAGAACCTCCTTCAGCGTCTGCCCGCTCTTCTTCAACTTCGCCACGCGGTCGCGCACCGTGACGAGCACGTCGCGGTACTTCGTCAGCGACGCCAGGTCGCCAAGCGGACCATGACCGGGCACGATCTTCGTGGACGCATCAGCCTGCTTCATCGAGAAATTGGTCCCGTCGATCATCCCGCCGATGCTGCCGCCAGTGCTGGCATCGATGAACGGATACATGCCGTTGAAGAAGACGTCGCCGAGGTGCAGCACGTTGGCTTTCTGGAACTTGATGTAGATGTCGGTATCGGTATGGGCGTTGGGGATCTTCCCCAGCATCAGCGAATCGCCGTTGGCGTCGATGCGGCGCGTGGCGGCAAAGGTTTGCGTCGGCAGCGCCTCGGCGGGGGAGGGCGGAAACTTCGCGCCGAGCAGATCGTGCGATTCGCTCAGCCGTTTCTTCGTGTTGTCGTGGGCGACGATCTGGGCGCCCTCCTTGCGGAACGCTCCGTTGTTGTCGGCATGATCGAAGTGCCAATGCGTGTCGATCACGGTCGCAATCTTCTGATTGCCCAGCTTGTCGAGCGCCGCCTTCAAGTTGTTCCACGCCGGCTGCACGAACGTGTCGACCACTACCTTTCCGTCGGACCCGTTCAGCACCACGACGTTGCCGCCAGGCCCGGCCAGCATCGTCAGGCCGGGACCGAGTTGGCTCGAGGTGATCGGCGTCGCCCCCATGCCGGCGCGCATCGCCGCGAGTTGATCCGTCGCCGCCGCCGGCTGCTGGACGAATGCCGCCGCCCATTCCGGCCACGCGCCGACGAGCACAGCGGAGCCGGACAGCAGGCCGGCACGACGGAGCCACTCACGACGGGTTGACGAACTGGCGTGGTTGAAGGTGTTCATGGTGGAAGTATAACGATGCACGGTACCCTTGGCACCCGGGCACTCGTGGCACCGGTGCACCGTACGCAGCCTGATTCTTGGCGATGGTAAGCTTTCGTCGCCACCATGAAAACCCTTCGCTCCGCGGCGCTGCTGGCGATCGCCGCGGCGACGCTTGCCGTCCCGCTGTCTTCGCAGGAACCGAAACGCACCGCCATCACCGGCGCAACACTGATCGACGGCAACGGCGGGCCGCCGGTCACCAACGCCGTGGTGCTGATCGAAGGCGAGCGCATCCGCTACGCCGGTAGACGCGATGGGGTGAGCGTGTCGCCGGACATGGCGGTGGTCGATGCGTCCGGCAAGTTCATCGCGCCCGGCCTGATCGACACCAATGTTCACCTCTCGCTCTATGGCGGTGTCGGCGAACGTTACGAGACGCTGGCCAAGTACCACTCGCGGCAGCAGGACATCGTGCTCGAGGCCGCGCAGCTGCAGCTGAAGCACGGTGTCACCACGGTGCGCGATAGCTACGGCCTGCTCATGCCGCTGGTGGCGGTGCGCGACCGGATTCATCGCGGCGATGCGATCGGCTCGCGCATCCTCGCTGCCGGCAACATCGTCGGTTGGGGCGGCCCATATTCGGTGAGCTTCAGCCTGATCCGCGAGCAGGGCCTCACGCTGTTCCAGGAACAGATGAACGACGAAGTGTCGCAGGGCGCGGGAGAGGACCTCGTGGACATGGATCCGGAGGAACTGCGGGCCGCCATCCGCGCCTATCTCGACAAGGGACCGGATTTCATCAAGTTCGGGGGCACCGCGCACTTCACGCGGCCGGCGTTCATCGGCTTCTCCGCGGAAGCGCAGAAGGTGATCGTCGACGAAGCCCACGCCCGGAGCAAGGTTGCGGAAACGCACGCAACCACGGTGGACGGATTACGCCTGTCGATCCAGGCGGGCATCGACCTGATTCAGCATCCGGAGATGCTGGGTGCGCGAGAGATGCCTGATGCGCTGGTGCAGATGATCGTCGAGCGCAAGATTATCTGCTCGATGCTGTCCAACACCATCACCGGCGAGGCGTGGAAGAAGGCGATGAAAGACAGCGACGAGGCGACCGCCAAGCGGATGGAGGCCGAGAAGTCGCAGAAATCACAGCGCGCGCGCACCAGCGCAGAGCTGCGTCAGCGCGCAGGTGATGAGGCGGTCGAGCTTCGGATGCGGCGTCGCAACGCGGAGAAGCTGATCAAGGCCGGTGCTGTCGTCACGATCGGCACCGACAACTATTGGGCTGCGGCGCCCGAGTTCACGCGCGGCGGCACCAAGCCCGACACGCAGAATCACGGCATCGGCAGCATCATTGCCGTCGAAGGCCTCGTCGAGCTAGGGATGACGCCGGCGCAGGCGATCGTCGCGGCGACGAAGAACGGCGCCATCGCCTCGAAGCAACTCCAGCACCTCGGCACCATCGAAGCCGGGAAGCTGGCCGACCTGCTGATTCTCGATGCCAACCCGCTGAGCGAGATTGGCAACCTCCGTAAGTTGCACACCGTGATGCGGAGCGGCACGATCGCCGATCGCAGCCACCTGCCGGTGGCGCGCGTCCTCTCGCGATGAGTCACGAACGCATTGCGCCGCGGCTGACCCCGCCGCCGTCGAGAGCCGACACTAGCCGCGGCACGCCGCTGCTTCCCGATGATGTGGTTGCGGAGCAGGTCCGCCGCGTGATCCTGCTGGCGGCGGTGTCGGCGTTCATGTGGGCCTTCGGTACCACGATGGACTACCTCGTGCTGCCAGGGGTGCTCGGGGTCCAGCCGCCGCATGAGGGCGACGAGGCGCTGGCGGTGCAGCTCACCATCATCGTCGTTCAATTGGCGATCCTCCTGATGGCGAAGTATTCCGGCTGGCCGCTGCGAAGGAAGGCCGACGCCGGGTTGTGGATCATGATGGTGAACGCGTTTGGCACCGCGGCCCTCGAAACGTGGCTCGTCGGGCCGCAAATGACGGCGATCGGGTTGCCGTCGTGGACGACCATCAACATCCTCGCGTGCGCGATGATCCTGCCGAACTCGCCGCGCAAGACGTTGATCGCCTCGACCGTGGCAGCGGCGCTATGGCCGATCGGGATCTGGATTGCCTATCTGCGCGGTTTTGAGGTCCCCGGACTCGGGCAGACGCTGACCCTCGCGATTCCGAACTTCCTGTGGGCGGGCGTGGCCACATTGCCCGCGGCGATGTTCCACCGCATGGGCAAGCAGATCAACGAGGCGCGCCAACTTGGCAGCTACGAGCTCGTCGAACAGCTCGGCGCCGGCGGCATGGGCGCGGTGTGGCGGGCACGCCATCGATTTCTCGCCCGTGATGCGGCGGTGAAGATCGTGCGCCACGAGGCACTGGGCGACACCGAATCAACGGCGCAAGCGCAGCTGCGGCGCTTCGAGCGCGAAGCGCAGGCCACGGCGTTACTGCAATCGCAGCATTCGGTGCGGCTCTTCGACTTCGGCACCGCGCAGGACGGCAGCTTCTATTACGTGATGGAACTGCTCGACGGCCGCGACCTGGAATCGCTGGTGCGCGAGTTCGGCCCGCTGCCGCCCGAGCGCGTGGTCTACCTGCTGAAGCAGCTGTGCCACTCGCTGGCCGAGGCGCACGCACGCGGCATGGTGCATCGCGACGTCAAGCCCGCCAACATCTTCCTGTGCCGCATGGGCCTGGAGTTCGACTTCGTCAAGGTGCTCGACTTCGGGCTCGTCCAGACGCGGCGCGCCGATCCCTCGACGGCGATCACCGAAACGCTGGCCACCGCGCAGCAGTTGATCGGCACGCCCGCTTACATGGCGCCCGAGGTGATTCTCGGCCGCGACGACGTGGATCGCCGAGCCGACGTCTATGCCATCGGCTGCGTGGCGTTCTACCTGCTGACCGGCACGAGGGTCTTCACCGACGGCAACCAGATGCAGGTGCTGGTCGATCACGTGCACACCGAGCCGGTGTCGCCCTCGGCACGCCTGGGCCGCGCGCTGCCGCGCGAGCTCGACGCGCTGGTGCTCGCATGCCTGCGCAAGCAGCCGAAGGACCGGCCTGCCGATGCCGCGGTCATCCTGGCGCTGCTGCGCGACGTGCCGGGCGGCGGAGCGTGGTTGAACGATCACGCGCGGGCGTGGTGGCAGGCGCGGCTTCCTGACCTGTCGGCGCCGTTCGCAGTCGCCGGCTGACAACTGCTGACAACCAACAACTGCGTTTCGGTGTCTAAAGCCGAGGGTTAATGCTGGGATTGTCCACGAGCGCGGCGCGCCTTGTCGGAATGTTGCTGCTGCTCGTCGTGGCCCGCCCGATCCTGGCTCAAACCAGGACCTCCGCTCCGCTGCGCCCCGGCGAGCCTGATGTTCCCGAGAAAGCCGGCAAGGAGCTGGTCGCGCATTACGTCGGCGACACCCCACCGCGGCTCGATGGCGACATCAGCGACGAAATCTGGCAGCAGGCCCAGGTCATCGACGACATGACGCAGAACGATCCCAACAACATGGCGCCGCCGACGGAGCGGACCCTGATCAAGGTGGCCTACGACGATCGCTCGGTGTACGTCGCGGTGATGTGTTACATGCGCGACCCCCAGCGCATCACCAGTGCGTTGGGCCGCCGCGACACGTTTCCGCGCAGCGACTCGATCAAGATCACCTTCGATCCTCGACACGATCACCTCACCGCCTACACCTTCGATTCGAACCCGTCGGGCGTGCAGGGCGACATGATGTGGTTCGACGATTCCCGCTCGAGCACCGACTACGACGCGGTCTGGGACGTGCGGACCGCACAGCATGCCGACGGCTGGAGCGCCGAGTTCCGCATTCCCTTTTCGCAGCTCCGCTTCAGCCTCACGCCGGGGGAGCCCGTGGTGTGGGGCTTCAACATCCGCCGCGACATCGTCTACAACGCGGAAATGATCCGCTGGGTGGCCACGCCGCGCGGCGCGCAGGGCTTCGTGTCGCGCTTCGGCCACCTGACGTTCGAGCGCCCGCCGGCCACACCGCGTCGGCTCGAGTTGCAGCCATTTACCCTGGCGCGGCACGAAGACGTCAGCGGCACCGGGTCGAGCGGCGACCTGTCGGGCGGGCTCGACTTTCGCATGGGCCTTGG
Organism: Acidobacteriota bacterium; assembly: GCA_032155105.1. Lineage (GTDB taxonomy): Bacteria > Acidobacteriota > Vicinamibacteria > Vicinamibacterales > UBA2999 > 12-FULL-67-14b. Next base: position 8,831 of record JALDXK010000015.1, on the reverse strand, counting down.
CACTGCCACCACGCTGTCGGCAACCGTCAACCCCGACTTCGGCCAGGTCGAGCAGGATCCGGCGGTGCTCAACCTCAGCGTGTTCGAGACGTTCTTTCCCGAGAAGCGTGCGTTCTTCCTCGAAGACAGCCGTACCTTCGTGCCGCCGTATCCCCAGATGCCGATGTTTCACTCGCGGCGTATCGGCCAGCGGCCCAACCGGTTCGAGATTCCCGAAGACCACACCGTGATCGATCGGCCTGACGCCACGACGATTCTCGCGGCCGTGAAGGCGTCGGGGAAGACGAACGGCTGGACGTATGGTGGATTGACGGCACTGACCGATCGCGAATACGCGCTGGTTGAATCGCCTGAGGGCGAGCGTACCGAACGGCTCATCGAGCCGTACACCACCTACAACGTGGGCCGCGTGCAGAAGGACCTCTTCAGCGGCAGCTCGAATATCGGCGGCATCGGCACCGCGGTGGTCCGCGAGGACGACTTCGACGCCTACACCGGTGGTGCCGATTACACCCTGCGCTGGTCGCGGAATCGCTACAACGTCAACGGCCTGTGGGCCACCACGCGCAGTGCGATCGACGGCATGATGGAGGACGGCTTCGGCGGCGTGACCAACTTCAACTTCAACAGCAAGCACGTCGGCGTGTTCGCGCACTACGATTACTTCAACAGCACCTTCAAGAACAGCGACATCGGCTTCTTCGGCGGTCGCAACAACAAGACGCAGGTGAGCGGCGGCTTCAACCTCAGCCAGCCGGATCCGCAGGCGCATTTCCGCGATGCCAGCCTGTTCATGAATGTTTTCACGCAGTACAACGGCGATTGGCTGACCCTCAACGAATCGGCCTTCGTCGGCGGCGAGATGCAGTTCCTGAACTACTGGAACCTGTTTCTCGGCCACGGTCGTGCGCGGCAGGCCTACGACGACCTCGACACCCGTGGCGGCCCGCCGATCGTCACGCCGGCCAGCTGGTGGATCGACAGCTTCATCGGCACCGATTCGCGCAAGAGCGTGCGCGGCAGCCTCAACGTCTTCACCAACCGCACCGAGGCCGGCGGCCGCGAAGCGCGTTACAACGTCAACCTCACGCTGCAGCCGAGGCCGGCGGTGCAGGCGACGATCAGCGCCGGCTACACCGACGCCATTGATGCCGCGCAGTGGATCGAGAACAGCGATGCCACCGGCGACGGCGTCCAGGACTACATCTACGGCACGCTCTACCGCAACGTGCTCAGCATCACCGCGCGCGGCACCTACGCGTTTACCCGCGACATGACGCTCGAGGTCTACCTGCAGCCGTTCGTCGCCACCGGCGACTACACCGACATTCGCCGCCTGGCCAAGCCGCTGTCGTATGAATTCGAGCCCGTGACCATCGCGGAGAACCCCGATTTCAACGACAAATCGCTGCGCAGCAACGTGGTGTTCCGCTGGGAGTATCGCCGCGGCAGCACGTTGTTCTTCGTCTGGAACGTCGCCAACAGCGATTCGTCGCGGCCGGGTGAGTTCTCAGCGTTTCGGGACCTCCGCAGTGGCTTTGGCGCGTCCGGGACGCAGGTGTTGATGGTGAAGCTCAATTACTGGCTCGGGTTGTAGGCACTCCTTGCCGGGGCGGCACTCCTTGCCGGGGACGGCACTACCTGCGGGGGCGACACCTCTTGCCGGGGTGGCACGTCTTGCCGTCAGGGCCTGCCAAGCCCTCAGTTCCTCGCGAACGTTCTTCTCGATCAGCAACGCGGCATCCGTCTCGAAGTAGTTCTCGCGAGTGCGATATCCGGCGGCGTGGATCACCGCACGAAGCCGGGGTACATCATGGGCGTCGGATCGGGCGATCTCCGCGGCGTGCTGCAGCTCGTGGGCGAGGATCGGTACGCGATCGTGATCGCGCAGCAGTGCCGAAAGGGTGATCCGCAGGTAGCGATGGCCGCCGCGGCTGGTCACGAACCGCGTGGTGCCGGCGATGCCCACCGGCAGGTCCCGCGAGAACAGGATGTGCACGACCACGTTGGACGATTCGAGCTCGCCCACCAGCCCGCGCACCACGGCCGAGCCATCGAGCGCGCGCGCGAGCGTGCGCGTGGACGGGGCATCAATCGGCCGCACCTTCACGAGCGGATCGGCCGCTGCGAGTGCAGCGGCTGCCAACAACAGGGACAACGACAGAGGAATAGACCAATAGTTCATGGAGCCAACTCCATCAAACGGGCAAGACACGGGGACCTCCGCGGCGCGACGGCGCCGTGAAAGCGACTCAGTTGTGAGAAGGGGAAGTGCTACTGCTGTCGATTAAGACAGCCGAAGGTCCTGAACGAAGTCGAAGCGAGCTGCTGTTGGATCTGCTGGGCGGACATGCACTGGCGGGACTGCACCTGCGGCGACGAACCTTGAGACGGCGACGAACCTTGAGGCGGCGACGAACCTTGAGGCGGCGACGAACCTTCAGGTTCGTCGATTAATAACAGGATCAACATGCCAACGGATACTACGGATCCGCGGCGATGGATTCAATACATGAGCCGATTGCATTAGGGCTACAATGGTTTCATCGGGGCGTGGCTCAGCCTGGTAGAGCGTCCGCTTTGGGAGCGGAATGTCGCTGGTTCGAATCCAGTCGCCCCGACCAGTTTTTCTGCGAGTTTCTGAAGTTTTGGCGCGAGGCCCATCCGAAGAACTGCCGTCGGCTGACAGCTGGCTGACAATCGGTACGGTCTCAACGTCAGTTTGGGCTGCATCTTCACCCCACCTGAACATTCTGATCTTCGTGTTGATCAAGGCGCTCCACGCGCCGCGCGCGCGCCTTCCGCATCGACTCGGCGAGTGACCGTTGGTCGCCGGCCTGTTGCTCGCCGGCGGCTGCGTGTCGTTCGCAGTATGCGCCGATTCGGTGTAGGTCGTCTTCCTCATCGGAATCCTCCAGGCTCTTGCGGCATCGGACCTGTCGTTCGACGCCTGGTTCTCGTGATTGACGAACCGAGTCGGGATGGTGCGACGGGAAGACGATCACCGGAAGCGGGATCCACGGCCCGAAAATCTACTTGGTTTCCGTGACCGAAGAAGGTAGCCCGGGTCACGGCATTTGGTGACCGAACCCGGGGTCGCAACGCCCCCTGTCTCAGAAACGGGACTTTTCTGGCGCAAAACGGCCACACCGGATTGGTCGCGCGGGACCGGACCACTGGATCCCAAATTGCCACAATCCAGCGAAGCGCTCCCGCCCCCCGGGGCAGATCCCGGCACGGCGAGTCTGCGGCAAGATTCAAAATGACGTTCATGTTCGCGGCCGTTCTGGCCGCTCTTGGGATTCTGGTGGCGGCCGTTGCCGGCCTGCTGGTCCAGCGACGAGCGCTTCGCGAGCGCCTCGAGCGGTTTCGCTTCACGGCGGACGAGGCGCCGGTCCTGATCTGGACTGCGCGGCCGGACACGAGTCTCGATTACCTCAATGGCTACTGCGTGCAGCTGACGGGCCGCCCGCTCGAACAGCTGCGGGACAAAGGCTGGTTGGATTTTGTCCATCCAGAGGATGTTGACAGGTGCCTTGCCACGTACATGCCGGCGTTTGAAGCGCGTCGGTCATTCCTCCTTGAGTATCGACTGCGCCACGCCGACGGTGAGTACCGATGGTTTCTGGCTTCGGGGGTTCCGAAGTACGGGCCGGACGGCAGCTTCACCGGCTATGTCGGTTGTGACGTCGACATCACCGAACGGAAAAACGCCGAAGATGTGATTCGCGCGAATCAGGCCGCCCTTGAGGCGAGCCATCAAGAAGTTCAGTCTCTCGCCGGGCGGCTCATCGAGGCGCAGGAGGTCGAACGGGCCCGGATCGCGCGGGACCTGCACGACGACGTCAGCCAGCACCTGGCTGGCGTGTCGATCGCCTTCAGTGGACTCAAGCAGCGTCTAGGCGAGTATCACATCAGTGAGGAGCTGCGTAAGGAAGTCGCGCTGCTTCAGCAGCAGACGCTCAAGCTGGCCCGCAACGTTCGCCAGCTCTCTCACGATCTACATCCCGCCGTTTTGCAGCATCTGGGCCTGGTCAAGGGCCTGACGTCGTACTGTAGCGAACTTGGGCGTGTCCACGGCGTTGCGATGACGTGCACGGCGGAGGGAGATTTCGCCGCCATCACTCCGGACGCCGGGCTTTGCGTGTACCGCATCGCGCAGGAGGCCCTTCGGAACGTCGTCGCACACGCCGCGGCCCGCCGCGCCGACGTGAGGATCCTCCAGGTGGGTGACGAGACGCGCATCACGATCGCGGACGATGGCCGGGGGTTTGATGCCGCCAACCGTGCCGGCCGGGACGCAGGCATCGGACTCGTCAGCATGTCCGAGCGCGCTCGGATCCTCGGGGGCACAATCAGTATCGCGTCGGGACCCAATCAGGGCACGCGGGTCGCGGCGACAATTCCAACGCGCGCCCGCGTGAAGTCTGGGATGGCAGGACAGGTCGCATGAGCCGCCGGCCCACGGTCCTCCTCGCCGACGATCACACGATTGTCACCGATGGCCTGTCGAGCATCCTGCGAGAGGCCGGGTTTGACGTGGTCGGCGCGGTTCACGACGGCCAGCGTGTGATCGACGCAGCCATACGGCTTCGCCCCGATGTCATCATCACCGACCTCTCGATGCCGGGGCTGACGGGCCTTGACGTGCTCGCACGGTTGAAACCCGAGTGCCTTGGCTGTAAGGTCATCGTGCTCACGATGCACCACGACGCTGACCTGGCGGCCGATGCGATTCACGGAGGCGCCTCCGGCTTTCTCCTGAAAGAGTCTGCCGGCGATGAGCTCATCACCGCCGTTCGCCACGTGCTCGACGGGCGGGTCTACATCACGCCGAGCATCACCAAAGAGGTCATGGCGCGCAAGGCGGGCCTTGTGCAGTCGAAGGAACCGCAACTAACGCCACGGCAGCGCGACATCCTGCGGCTGATCGTGAAGGGCCAGCGCATGAAGGAGATCGCATCGAATCTGGGCCTGTCGACCCGGACTGTCGAAGGTCACAAATACGAAATGATGGAGGCCCTCGGTGTCACCTCCACCGCCGAACTCGTGAGGTACGCGCTCGACCGCCGGGTCAACGTCGACTGAGACACCCGCACGACAGACCTCCCCCCGTAGTTTTTCGGGCTCCCTCCTCCCGTACTTCTGCTCTCCCTCCGTCCGCGGCTGCGCCGCGAGAATGCCCTGGTCGATTGGTCACAGATGTACCGCCCACGAGTGCTGCTCGCCGAGGACCACGCGGAAACTGCGGAGCAGCTGCGCAAGCTACTCAGGGCCGACTTCGACGTGGTCGCGTCGGTCGTTGATGGTGACGCTCTGGTGGAGGCCGCCGGGCGGCTTTCGCCGGACGTGATCGTCACCGACATTGCGATGCCAGGCATCGACGGCATCGCCGCAGTCGTGTTGATCCGCCGCCACCATCCGGACGCCCGGATCGTGTTCGTGACGGTGCATACGGAATCGATGTTCGTCGAGGCCGGGCTGGAGGCGGGCGCGCTGGGATACGTCTTGAAGGACTCCGCCGGCGACGAGTTAATCGAGGCCATTCGGGCTGCCCTCGAGGGGCGGCAGTACGTCAGCGGCGAGCTGCGGCTGTAACCGAAGTCGTGAGGAAGCTCAGTGAGGAGATCATGAAAACTTCAGCTGTTCGCATAGCCACCGTCGTCATGTTCGGCATCCTGGGCGCGGCCGCCTGCAGCTCGCCGCCGCCCGCGCAGACCGCGACGCCTGCGATAGGAGGCTCGGGGCCCGATCGAACCGTGCTGCCGATCGCGGAGCCGAACTATCCAAAGGAGACCCAGCTCGACGCCCGCAACGCCAAGGCGCCGCCGCGCTTTGAAGTGAAGGCGCCGCAGGGGGCGCCGAACGTGATCGTGTTCCTGATCGACGACATCGGCTTCGGCCACCCGGCCACATTCGGCGGCGGCATTCCGATGCCGGCGCTCGATCGCCTGGCGGCGCAGGGGCTGAAGTACAACCGCTTCCACACCACCGCGCTGTGCTCGCCGACGCGCGTCGCGATCCTCACCGGCCGCAACCATCACAGCAACAACGCCGGCGCAATCATGGAAGTGGCCACCGCGTTCCCGGGCAACACCGGCGCCCGGCCGCAGAGCGTCACGCCGCTCGCGGAAATCCTGCGCCAGAACGGCTACAGCACCGGCGCGTTTGGCAAGTATCACGAGACCGCGCCGTGGGAGGTCAGCGTGTCGGGGCCGTTCGATCGCTGGCCGACGCATTCGGGCTTCGACAAGTTCTACGGCTTCATCGGCGGCGAGACCAACCAGTGGGCGCCGCTGGTGCACGACGGCACCGTGAAAGTCGAGGTTGAGATGACGCCCGACTATCACTTCACCACCGACATGACCAACCAGGCGATCGGCTGGATGCGCGCCCAGCAGGCGCTGACGCCCGACAAGCCGTTCTTCACCTACTTCTCGACCGGCGCCACGCACGCGCCGCACCACGTGCCGAAGGAGTGGATCGCGAAGTTCAAGGGCCAGTTCGACGCCGGCTGGGATGTCTACCGCCAGCAGACCTTCGAGCGCCAGAAGAAGCTGGGCATCATTCCCGCCAACGCGACGCTCGCCAATCGGCCGGCCGACATCAAGGCGTGGGACACGCTGAGCGCCGACGAGAAGCGGCTGTTCTCGAGGCAGATGGAAGTGTTTGCGGCGTTTTCCGCGCACACTGACCATGAGATCGGCCGCGTCATTCAGATGCTTGAAGACATGGGCGAGCTCGACAACACGCTGATCTTCTACGAGGTCGGCGACAACGGCGCCAGCGCCGAGGGTGGCATGAACGGCATGTTCAACGAGATGACGTACTTCAACGGCATCGTCGAAACGGTGCCCGACATGTTGAAGAACATCGACAAGTGGGGCGATCCGGACACCTTTCCGCACATGGCCGCGGGCTGGGCCGTGGCCGGCAACACGCCGTTCATGTGGACCAAGCAGGTGGCGGCCAACTTCGGCGGCACCCGCAATCCGCTCGTCGTCAGCTGGCCGAACCGCATCAAGGCCAAGGGCGATATGCGCAGCCAGTTCCATCACGTCATCGACATTGCCCCGACCGTGCTCGAAGCGGCGAACCTGCCCGAGCCGAAGACGGTCAACGGCGTGACGCAGCAGCCGATGGAAGGCGTCAGCATGGCCTACACCTTCGACGACGCCAAGGCGGCGGAGCGGCACCTGACGCAGTACTTCGAGATCTTCGGCAACCGCGCCATCTACCACGAAGGCTGGGTGGCGGCGACAATCCACAAGGCGCCGTGGGAAGCGGAACCACGCCGCGCGCTCGCCGACGACATCTGGGAGCTCTACCACGTGGACGAGGACTTCAGCGAGACCAACGATCTCGCGGCGTCGAATCCGGCCAAGCTCAAGGAGCTGCAGGCGGTGTTCATGCGGGAGGCCGAGAAGTATCGCGTCCTGCCAATCGACGACCGCGTCCTGGTCCGGTTCGATCCGGCGATGGCCGGGCGTCCCGACTTGATGGCCGGCCGCAAGACGCTGACTGTCTACCCGGGCATGACCGGGATGATGGAGAACGCCTTCATCAACATCAAGAACCAGTCGTTCACCGTCACGGCCGACGTCGAGATTCCGTCGGGCACCGCCAACGGCGTGATCCTCGCGCAGGGCGGCAAGTTCGGCGGGTGGAGTGTCTACGCCAGGGACGGCCGGCCGGCCTTCACCTACAACCACGTCGGCTTGCGGGAGTACACGACGACCGCCTCTGAGCGGGTGACCGGCAAGGCGACGATCACCGTCGACTTCGCCTACGACGGCAACGGCCGCGGCAAAGGCGGCACGGTGACGATTTCGATCAACGGCAAGAAGGTCGGCGCAGGCCGCGTCGAGGCCACCAACGCCAACATCTTCTCGGCCGACGATGCCGCGGATGTGGGCATCGACGAGGGCACCAATGTCAGCTCGGCCTACCGGCAGCACGACAACCGGTTCACCGGCCGGATCGAAAGGGTGAAGGTCGATGTCAGGTAAGGTGGCTCTTGGGCTGGCCGCGGCACTCATGGTGATCGCGGCCCTGGTCTCGGCGCTCTCGACGCCTGCGCTCGACGCCGTCCAGTCTGCGGATCCGCTGCCCTCGTGGAACGCCGGCAAGACGAAGCAGTCGATCGTCGATTTCGTCGCCGCCGTCACGAGGCCCGGGCCGCAGTTCGTGCCGGCGGCCGAACGGATCGCCACCTTCGACAACGACGGCACGCTGTGGGCCGAGATGCCGTTGTACTTCCAGGTGATGTTCGCCGTGGATCGCGCGAAGGCGCTTGCCCCCACGCATCCTGAGTGGAAGGACACCGAGCCGTTCAAGTCCGCCGTGGCCGGCGACATCAAGACCGCGCTGGCCGGCGGGACCAAGGCGCTCCTCGTGCTGATGGGCGCGACGCACGCGGGCATGACCAGCGAGGAATTCGATCGCGTGGCCAGGGACTGGTTCGCCACCGCCAGGCATCCGGCCACCGGGCAGCCGTACACGCAGATGGTCTACCAGCCGATGCTCGAACTGCTCGGCTATCTGCGGGCCAACGGGTTCAAGACCTACATCGTCTCGGGCGGCGGCGTCGACTTCATGCGCGCCTTCTCCGAGCGCGTCTACGGCATCCCGCCGGAACAGGTGATTGGCAGCACCGGCGAGCTCAAGTTCGAGATGCGCAACGGTGTGCCGACCATGAACAAGCTGCCGGCGCTTGACTTCTTCGATGACAAGGAAGCCAAGGCCGTCGCCATCCAGCGGCACATCGGCCGCCGGCCGATAGCCGCGTTCGGCAACTCCGACGGCGACCTGCAGATGCTGCAGTGGACGTG
>JALDXK010000014.1:0-23921 GCA_032155105.1 Acidobacteriota bacterium | reverse complement strand
GGGAAAGCCGTTCAACGTCGGATCCCACAGCCCCGATTCCACGAAGGGCTGCAGCCGCGGATTCGGAATGTTCTCGTACTGCACGAGCGAGCGCACTGCGCGCTCGATGCCCATGTCGGTGAGGGCCTGGATCTCCGCCGGCGTGCCGCCGAAGCCCGCGTGGGCCAGCAGGTGCGCGGCGCGATCGTAGTTCCAGTCGGCGCTGCTGATCGGCGCAAGGTCGCCGGTCCAGTTCGCGGGTCCCGGCGACCATCGCGTGCGTGTGGCCATCATCGCTCTCCGGTGCATCGGCGTCTAATCGGCGTTTAATCGGTGGCGAAGAGTTTCAGCGTCTCGAACTTCTGTCCGAGCACCTGGGCTGCATCGGCGCCAAGCCATCCTTCGATCACCGTGGCGTAGACCTGCCGGAAGTCGGTCGTGATCTCGAGGTTGTCGCCGAGCACGAGGTCGGTCAGGCTCGGCATCCGGCCGTAGAGCCCGCCCTTCACGGCGTTGCCGATCACGAAGTTCACCTGCGCCGTGCCGTGGTCGGTGCCGAGGCTGGTGTTCTCCGGCACGCGCCGGCCGAACTCGCTGTGGATGTACATCACCACGTCGTCTGCACGGCCGATGCGCTCCATCTCCTGGAAGAAACCGGCCACCGCGTCGGCGCAGTACTCGAGCTGCCGATCGTGCGGCGAGGCCTGGTTGACGTGCGTGTCGAACAGGCTGCCGCGGAGCGGCACGTAATACAGCTTGGTGGGGAAGTCCGCTTCGATTAGCGCCGCAACCTTGTCGAGATCCAGCAGCCGCAGATCCGGGTTGTCCTTGCCGCGGTAGCGGCTCCACGCAGCGCGCACCACTTCCGACGCCTGCGCCGCGCTGCGCGTCACTTCGAGCACGTAGTTGTGGGCGTCGCCGACCGGCGCGTGCGGCGCTCCTAGCACCTCGAGCACCGCCTTTTCCTGCGCGAACACGCCGCGCTGGAATCGCGTTGGATCGATGAACACCAACGGCACGTGGTTCGCCGCCTTGACGGCCAGGGTTTGGCTGTCGGAGATGTTCACGATCATGTTCGGGCGCGCCCCGGTCGGATCGAGCGCCGTGGCGGTGCGCCCGAGCCAGCCGTATTCGTTGCCGCTGTTGGGCGCCGCGGTATGCCAGAACGACACCGACGTGAAATGCGAGAACGATGGCTGGTCGTAGCCCACGCCCTGGACGATCGCCACCTTGCCGGCGTCGTAGAGCTGCTTGATGCCGCGCATCGATCGGTGCCATCCGAACTGCGCGTCGATCTTCAGCAGCTCGCGTTCCTTGATGCCGATGGTCGGCCGATGCTTGTAGTACATCGGGTCGCCGTACGGCACCACCGTGTTGAGGCCGTCGTTGCCGCCGAACCACTCGAAGACGACGAGGATCTTGCCCGACTGCCGCGCGGCGGCAGCCTGGCTGGCCTGCGCCAGCACGGAGGGTACCGGGCCGAGGCCGCCGAAAAGGCTAAACCCGAGTCCGCCCGCGCCGAGGCGGAGCATGTCGCGCCGAGAGACGCCGCTTTCGTTCAGCAGGTTCCTGGTTGGCATCTTGCCTCCAATCGGCGCGCTCAGGATACCATCCCACGACATGTCGACCTCACGACGTGATGCGATCAAACGGGTGACGGCCGCGGGGGCTGGAATCGCCCTTGCGCCGCGCGTGGTGTGGGGACAGGAAGCCGGCATCACGGTGGCCGGTCGTCCGGTGGAGATAGCGATCACCTCGGTGAGCGCATCAACCGTTCGCATCACCGTTCATCCGATCGTTGCCGGAGCGGCGCAGACCGTTGTCAATCGCGGGGCTCTTGTCGACGCGGCGACGGGGCGTGCGGCGGGAAGATGGACCCGCACGTTCGCGCCGGTTCGCGCCGGCGATCTGATGGTGCGTTTCATCGCCGGTCCGTCGCCATCCATCGTCATCGACACGCGGCAGGGCGAGCCGGTCCAGGCGCTCACGCTCGATCCGCAAGGGCCCACCATCGGCTTCGCGCTCGGCAACGGCCAGGTGTTTGGCCTCGGCGAGGGCGGACCGCAATTCGACCGCAAGGGCAGCACGATCGGCACGCGCAACGGGCAGGGCGGCTACCAACTGCGCACGCATGGCGGCCGCGTCCCGATTCAATGGCTCGTGAGTCCCGACGGCTGGGGCATGTACGTGCACCAACCGCTTGGCGCCTTCGATCTCACCGGTGCGCGAGGCGTGCTGACGCCGACAGCTGACGCGTTGCCGCTCGATGTGTTCGTCGTGGCATCGAAGGATCCCAAGGTGTTGATGCGCGAGAACGCGCGCGTCACCGGCTTCGCGGAACTGCCGCCGCTCTGGGCATTCGGCTACATGCAGTCGCATCGCACGCTGGCGGGCCCCGACGAAATCGAATGGGTGGCGCGCACGTTTCGCGAGAAGAAGCTGCCGTGCGACGCGCTGATTTACCTCGGCACCGAGTTCACGCCGTCGGGATGGAACACCCGCAACGGCGAGTTCGGATGGAAGCCGGAGAATTTTCCCGATCCAAAACGGTTCATCGACGCGGCGCACGCACGCCACTACAAGGTCGTGCTGCACATCGTCATCGAAGGCCGGCGGATGAGCGGCGCCGTCTCGGATCCGTGCACGCCCGACAAGGCGGTGCCGAGCGGACGCGCGCCCGACGACCGGTGGCCGGAGGATCGCGCGGTGCCGTGCTACTGGCCGTATCACAAACCGTTGTTCGACCTGGGCATCGACGGGACCTGGCCTGATCAAGGCGACGGGCTCGACGAACCGTCGCGCCTCGCGCGAATCCGCATGCACTGGGAGGGCCCGCAGCTCTACCGGCCCAATGAACGCCCGTTCGCGCTGCACCGTAACGGCTCGCCGGGCATGCAGAGATACGGCGCGTTTCTGTGGTCGGGAGATGTCTATTCGTTCTGGGAAACGTTGAAGACGCACGTGCCGGTTGCGATCAACACCGGGCTGTCAGGCATTCCATATTGGGGCACCGATATCGGCGGTTTCGTGCCGACGGCCGAGTACACCGGCGAACTGCACGTGCGGTGGTTCCAGTTCGGCACGTTCTGTCCGTCGTTCCGATCGCATGGCCGCAACTGGTACCTGCGCCTGCCGTGGGGCTGGAACATGGGCAAGATCGGACCCTCGGAACTGCGCGGCTACACCGGCGGCGCGGCGGACCCCGATCCGAACGAACTGAACAACCCGCGCGTGGAACCGATCGTCAGGAAGTATCTCGAGCTGCGCTATCGTTTGCTGCCCTACACCTACACGATCGCACGCGAGTGCTGCGACACCGGGCTGCCGATGATGCGCGCGTTGTGGTTGCATCATCCGGATGATGCGGCGGCAGTGGCGCGAGGCGATCAGTTCCTGTGGGGCCGCGATCTGCTGGTGTCTCCCGTGGTCGAGAAAGGCGCGACCTCACGACGTGTGTATCTGCCGCGAGGCGTGTGGTTCGATTTCTGGACCAACGAACGTCTCGACGGCGGACGCGAGATCGATCGTGCGGTGGATCTCGAGACAATGCCGCTCCACGTTCGTGCCGGCGCGATCGTCCCGATGGGGCCCGTCAAGCAGTACGTGGATGAGCCCGTAGACGAGCCACTGAGCGTGACAATCTATCCGGGCGCTGACGGCGCGTTCGAGCTGTACGAAGACGACGGCAAGAGCTTCGCGCACAAGAAAGGAGACGCGATGCGGCTGGCGATGGCGTGGAACGACGCGCGGCGGGAATTCAGCCTCAGCCTCGCAACGGGTTCACGGATGCGCCCGCCGATGCGTCGAGAGATGGACGTCCGGCTGGCCGCCAGTGACACGTCACGTCGTGTGACGTTCACTGGCACCCGCGCCGTCGTCAGCTTGCGCTAGCGCGTGGCCGCGACCTTCAGCATGTCGCGGACGCTCTTCACGCCCTCGGTGGTCTTGGCGATCGACACTGCCTTGGCCTTCGCCTCCGCCGACTTCACCGTGCCGTTGAGCGTGACGACGTTGTTCTCGACGTCGACGTCGATGTCGCTGTCGTCGAGGATGGTGTTCCAGTCGGCCATGTACTGCGCGTAGATCTTCGACTTGATCCAGCCATCGTCCATCGCACGGCCCGTCTTCGTCGTGGCGCTGACCGTCTTGTCGGCTGCCTTCTCGCCGGCGCGCTGCGTCTGGTCTTCGGCCTTGTCGGCTTTCGCGGCCATGTTGGAACCGCGCGCCGGGGCGATCTTCAGCTGATCGACGACGTTCTTCACGCCGTCGTTGGCCTTGGCCACCGCGAGGGCGCGGGCGCGCGCCGCTTCGCTCGGCACGGTGCCCTGCAGCGTGACGACGCCGTTCTTCACGTCGACATCGATGTCGCTGCCGCTCAGCACGTCTTCGTCCAGCATCTCCGAGTGCACTTTCATCACCAGCCAGCCGTCCTTGACGGCGCCCACCTGGCGCGCTTCAGCGACGCTGGCGGCTGAGATGGCGCACACCAGTACGAGTGCGAACGCTCCCAGCACGTTACCCAATTTCGACATGTACGTTCTCCTCATCGCCCCGATATTGGGACGCAAGGCGAACTGTGCAAGGGTGGGGCCAGCTCACGCCGATTGCGGTTCGACCGGCGCGCACAGTTCGGTGCGATGCTGGCTCGAAGGCACGCTCATCGGATCGTTCAGGTAAAGCTCGTAGCTCACGCCGCCGGTGGCCTTCAACCCCCGGGTCGCGATGTCTTCCATGAGACTGGCCCATGCCTTCGGCAGCTGATCGTACGGTCCGACGTGCACCGCACACGCGTAGCGTCCAGCCGGGACGCGCCGCTCGATCAGTCCGGCAGGCACCTCGAGAGGTGGCGGGAAGGTGAGTGCGGCATCGGATCGCAACCGATCTGCCGGTGTCGTTTGTGGATCGTCGTAATACAGGGCGAGCAGCTGCCCGCCTGCCGGGCGGGTCCGGGCCGGCGCCATCAGCGACCCAAGCCGTTCAAAGGCCTGCGAGATCCGATCGTACGGTCCGATGTGGCGCACCGTGCCGACGCGCAGCTCCGGCTGGTCCTTGATGGTCACGTCCATCAGCTGATTATGGACCCCTTCGACACGGGCCGCGACAGCGTGGCCTTCGCTCAGGGCGGGTCCTTCGACTCGGGGCGCGACAGCGGGCCTTCGCTCAGGGCGCCGTCGACTCGTGCCGCGAGGTAGCCGGAAGGAGGCGGAAGCTGACGGATAATGCCGAGCCATGAGCCACGACATCGCGTTCGAAATGGCTGTCTCGTCCATTCGCTTCGGCAAAGGGGTGACGCGCGAAGTGGGGATGGACCTGGCCGATCTTGGCGTGAGACACGCGCTGGTATTGACCGACCCGACGGTGCGCGCGCTTGCGCCGGTGCAGACCGTGCTCGAATCGTTGGCCGCGAGCAAGGTGCGCTGCGATCTCTACGATCGCGTCCGTGTTGAGCCCACCGACGAGTCGTTTCTCGATGCGATCGCCGTCGCGAAGGCCGGCAACTATGATGCGTTCGTGGCCGTCGGCGGCGGATCGACCATCGATACCGCGAAGGCCGCCAATCTTTACACCACCTATCCGCCGGCCGACTTCCTCGACTACGTGAATCCGCCGATCGGCAAGGGCCTGCCGGTGCCCGGACCGTTGAAGCCGCTGATCGCGATCCCGACCACGGCCGGCACCGGCAGCGAAACCACCGGCGTGAGCATCTTCGACCTCACGTCGCTCCACGCGAAGACCGGCATTGCCAACCGGCGCTTGAAGCCAACGCTGGGCGTGCTCGATCCGGAGAACACGCGGACCATGCCGCCGGAGGTCGCGGCCTCGAGCGGACTCGACATCCTCAGCCACGCCATCGAGTCGTTCACCGCGATGCCCTACACCGGCCGGCCGATCCCCGACCGTCCGTCGCTGCGCCCCGCCTACCAGGGCTCGAACCCGATCAGCGACGTGTGGTCACTGCAGGCGTTACGCATGGTGGCGAAGTATCTCGTCCGCGCGGTGGCGGATCCCGCAGATGACGAAGCCCGCGCGCAGATGCTGTTGGCCTCGTCTTACGCGGGCGTGGGTTTCGGCAACGCCGGCGTGCACTTGCCGCACGGCATGTCGTACCCCGTGTCGGGTCACGTGAAGGCGTATCGCGCGCCCGGCTACCCGGCGGATCACCCGCTGGTGCCGCACGGCATCTCCGTGATCCTGAACGCGCCTGCGGTGTTCCGGTACACCGCGTCCGCGAACCCGCAGCGGCATCTCGAAGCCGCCGCGGCGCTCGGCGCCGATGTGTCGAATGTCCGCGATGCCGATGCCGGCAAGGTGCTCGCCGATCGCATCACCTGGTTCATGCGCGAACTGCGCGTGCCGAACGGGCTGAAGGCCGTTGGCTATTCGTCATCGGATATCGACTCGCTCGTCGAAGGCACGCTGCCGCAGCACCGCGTGACGAAGCTGTCGCCGCGCCTCGCGGGTCCCGATGAACTCGGCAAGTTGTTCGAGAATGCTATGACGGCTTGGTGAACTGAATCGCTGATGAACGGACGTTAACCACGGAGGGCTCGGAGACACGGAGACAATCCTTTCCAATACCAGTGCCGCTTAGCGGCACTGGCGTTTAGAAAAGTATTTCTCCGTGCCTCTGTGTGCTCGGTGGTTAACGTTCGTGGACTGCGTCAGCGTCCGTGGACCTGTTCGCGGACAGCCACTCGGCCGACGACGCGGACCCAGTTGACCGAGCCGTCCGTGGAGCGCACAAACTCGATCGACTGGCCGCGATCGTTGCCGTCGGTCACGACCGCGCGATCGGGGCCGAAGAAGGCGATCGGCATCACCGGACGCGGATCGCCGCTGTTGGGCACGTCCTGCACCACTAACCGGCTGCCATCGACGCGCACCACCACGGCGTTGGTCGGGCGGAGATAGCGGCCCACGTACGGGGCGAAGTCGGGCTGTGTCGCGAGCGGTTCGACGTTGGGCAGCGTTTCGACGAGGCCGCGATGCGCGATGGCGTGATTCTTCGGAAACGTGGCGCCGTGATACGCGCGCAGGGCTTCGCGTTCGACGTCCTGGATCACGCGCCAGCCGTTCTGCGAGTTGGTCAGGATGCCAATCGCGAAGTTCCGCTCGGGCACAATCTCCAGCAGCAGGATGTGTCCCGCCAACGTGCCGCCGTGGGCGGCGACGCGGAGCGGGCCGACGCGGCGCAAGTGCCAGCCGATGCCGATCTCATCGTCCGTGGACTGCTTCTGCATCTGCGGCGTGCGCATCATCTCGAGCGAGGCGCGCGACAGCACGCGATCGCCGCTCGCTGTCGTGCCGTCGCCCATGTGGAATGTCGCGTAGGCCAGCAGATCGGTGATGCACAGGCCAAGGCCGCCGGCCGTCACGCTCACCGAGGGCGAGAACGGCCGCTGCAGCGTTGGCGGCGCGTCGGCGCGATTGGCGTGGCCCGACGCGAATCGATTGACGATGAACTCGCCGGCGTTGGTGCCGGCGTGGGTGAGGCCGAGCGGCGACAGCACCAGGTCGCGGATGGCGCGGTTGATCGACGTGCCCGTGACCGACTCGATCACGCGCCCCGACAGGCTGAAGCCGGCATTGTTGTAGCTCCACGCCGCTGCGGGCGGCGCGACCTGCATCAGGTCGGGCATCACCGTGGCTACGAAGTTGCGGAGCGTGTCGTCGCCGCGTTCGGGGCCCGAGACCTGTCCTTCCCATCCCGGCGTGTGCGTGAGCAGGTGCCATACCGTGACATCACGGCTGGCCGCGTCATCCCTGACCTTGAAGTCGGGAAGGTACTTGCGCACCGGCGCTTTGAGATCGAGCGTGCCCTGCTCAACCAGGCGCATCACGGCGGTGGCGGCGAAGGTCTTCGAGATCGAGGCGATTGGAAATACCGTGTGATCGGTCACCGGCACAGGGTCCTCGACGTTGGTCAAGCCGAGCCCCCGAGTTGTGACCACGCCGTTGTCGATGATGCCAAGCGCAACGCCGGGCACGCGGTATTCGCGCATCTTGCCTTCGGCAAAGGCGGCGAGCGCGTCGAATTTGTTCGGCGGCGCCTGCGCGCGCGGGGCGCCGGCGGCCAGCACCATCGCAACGACCACAACGGGCAGATGTTTCATGGTGGCGGGATTATAATTGCCGCGATGCGGTTACGGCTCCTGGCGGTGGCGCTCGTGGCGATGATGGCGGCTCCGGCCCTGGCCCACGAGAAGTTCAAGATCGTCGGCACCGTGCTGAAGGTCCACGCCGAACAGATCGACGTCAAGGCGGTGGATGGCGCGACCTACGAGATCGATTTTCCCGCACACACGCCGGTGATGCGCAAGCTCGAGAAGGTGGGACGCACCGAGTTGAAGGCGGGCGTGAAGGTGGTGGTCAACGCGCTCGGTCACGACATGTTCGACCTCGAGGCCACCGACGTTCAGCTGGTGGATTGATTTCCCTGTCGGGCGGGACTTCCACCTTCGCGCGGCGCGCTTCGGCGGACAAGGAAGTCCCGCCCCTACGTACTGCTGCAAGCGGCAGCCTTCTCCAGCAGCAACTTCTTCTGACTTGCATTACGGGTGAGTGCCGCAGCTTTCTCGAACTCCACTCGCGCCTCGTCGAAGCGTTTCAGCTTGAACAGCAGATCGGCGCGCACGCCCGGCAGGTAGGGATAGTCCTTCAGCATGGGCTCGTGCGCCACGCGGTTGACAATGGCCAAACCCACGTTCGGGCCAAACGCCATGCCATGGGCGACGGCGCGATTCAGCTCAATCACCGGCGACGGCTGCAGGGCCGCCAGCTCGTCGTAGAGCGACGCGATGCGCGACCAGTCCGTGTGTGAGGCTTCCCGCGCGCGCGCGTGGCAGGCGGCAATCGCCGCCTGCAGCGCATAGGGCCCGCGCTCGGGCCGCAGGCGTTCGGCGCGGTCGAGCGCCGCGAGCCCGCGCTGGATCAGCAACCGGTTCCAGCGCCGCCGATCCTGGTCGAGCAGCAGCACCGGCTCGCCCTTCGGGCCGATGCGCGCCGACGATCGCGACGCCTGGATCTCCATCAGCGCCACGAGGCCATGCACTTCAGGTTCCATCGGCGCCAGCCCCGCGAGCACGCGGCCAAGCCGCTGCGCATCGTCGCAGAGCCCGGGCCGCATCCAGTCGTCGCCCGCGGTGGCCGAGTAGCCCTCGTTGAAAATCAGGTAGATCACCTCGAGCACCGAGCCGAGGCGCACCGCCAGCTCCGCGCCGCGCGGCACCTCGTAGGCGACCTTCTTGTCGGCGAGGGTGCGCTTGGCGCGGACAATGCGTTGCTGGATGGTGGTGTCGGTGGAGAGAAAGGCGCGCGCGATTTCCTCGGTGGTGAGGCCCGCCAGCAGCTTCAGGGTGAGCGTCACGCGCGCCTCCGTCGACAGCACCGGGTGGCACGCCGTGAAGATCAAGCGCAACAGATCGTCGCCCACGTCATCGTCCAGCGCTCGGTCGAAATCGGGAGTGACCTGCTGCGGCGACTCGTAGCCGATCTGCTCGTGCTTGCGATCGACCAGCGAGTTGCGGCGAAAGTGATCGATGGCGCGCCGCTTGGCGATGGCCATCAACCAGGCGCCGGGATTGCGCGGCGTACCCTCGACCGGCCATTGTTCGAGCGCGGCGACGAGCGCGTCCTGCGCGAGATCTTCGGCGAGGCCGACGTCGCGCGTCATGCGCGCGAGCGACGCGATCAGCTTGGGCGATTCGATCTTCCAGATGGCGTCGATCGCGCGGTTGGTGTCGGTGGCCGTCACCCCTCGACTGTACTCGGGGTGACCCTGCGCTGGTCGAAGGGTCACGGCTACCGATCACATCACAGCCGCTACCTTTTGCCGAGAATGTCCTCGAAGCCGGCCGCGGCGGCCTGCACATCGGGCGGAAAGTCCGACATTTCCTGGACCTGGCGCACTTCGATGGTTTCGCCATCGGGCATCGGGGCGCGCGTGGCCCATTCGATCGCCTCTTCCTTCGACTTGACCTGGATCATCCAGTAGCCGCCGACGCATTCCTTGGCCTCGGCGAACGGGCCGTCCTTGACCGTGGGCTTGCCGCCCTGGAAGGTGAGCCGGGTACCGGCCGACGGCGGGAGCAGGCCGTCGAGCGACAGCAGGACGCCGGCTTTCGCCAGTTCTTCGTTGTATTTCATCATCCGAGCGACCAGCTTTGCGTCGGGCGCAGCGTCGGGCGCGGCCTTTTCGTAGTCTTTCGGAATGACCAGCATCATGAAGCGCATGGGTGTGCCTCCTCACTCATACGTCGACTGAGCTGGCACCAGATCGACATGGGCGTCACTTAATGATCAATGTGAATTTCTGGACGCGGCGGCCGGTGGAGGCTTCACCAACGTAGAGGTTGCCCTTGGCGTCGTAGCTCATGCCGTGCGGCCGGAGCATCTGGCCCACATGACGGCCGCCGTGGCCGAAGCTGCCAACAATCTCGAGGTCGCTGCGGCGCAGCATCCATACCTTGTGATTGGTGCCATCGGCCATGTGGATGAAAGTCTGGCTGGCATCAGGCGAGAACGAAAACGCGAACGCCGAACCAGATGCGCGCGTGTTCGGGGCGATGATCTTCTCGCGGATGAACTTGCCGCTCTGATCGAACACCTGGATGCGGTTGCCGCGGCGATCGGCCACATAGATCAAGCCGTCGCGCGAGCCGATGATGCCGTGCACGGTCGAGAACTGCGTGTTCGGGACGTTCGGGTCGTTGGCCGGCTTCTGCGTGTCGTCGGGCGGCTTGCCGTACGCGCCCCAGTGCCTGAGGTACTTGCCGGTGGCGGCGTCGAACACGATCACGCGGCGGTTGCGATAGCCATCGGCGATGAAGGCCTCGTTGGTCTTCGGATCGACCCAGATGCCGGCCGGTCCGCCGAGCAGCGTCGTGTCGTTGCTGCCGGCGTTCTTGTCCATCGTGCCGATGGTCAGCACGTGCTTGCCCTCGCGCGTGAACTTCATCACGCGATGGTGCATGTGCGTGCCGACCCAGACGAAGTCGTTGTGGTCGACGAAGATGCCGTGCGGGTTGCGCGGCCACAGCGACACGTCCTGTGAGCCGTCGCCAAACGATCCCACCACCTTGCCCTGTGGATCGAACACCACCACCGACGGCGCGGCCTGGCAGCACTCGCCGAGCGGCGGTTTCTGCACCAGCCCAAGCTCTTCCTCGGTGAGCGTCTCCGGCAGGTGCGTCACCCAGACGTGCTGGCGCGCGTCGACGTATACGCCGGTGATGGAACCGAAGATCCAGTTGTTCGGCATCTCGAGCGGCCACGACGGATCAACCTGAAATCTCGGCGCCGCCGGCTGCCTGGCCGACGGCAGAGCCGGGTCGACGCAGACGATCGCGGCGACGATGATGGCGAGCGTTTTCCACAGACGTGTTTGCATCGGCAGAACATAGCATGGCGTCGGTTTTGTTCGTACCTCGTCTGACGGTGCGATACACTCGGCCGATCATGGCGAAACGTCCCCGTGTCGCCGCCGGCGCCCGTCGTTCCGCGAGCGGTGCGAAGCCCACGAGGCGGACCACAGAAACTCATCCCTCCATCCGCAACAACGCCACCGTCCGGACGATGCTGCGCGAGACCGGAGCGCCCACTGGCTTGACGTGCCCGGACTG
The DNA here is from genome assembly GCA_032155105.1 of Acidobacteriota bacterium. Taxonomy (GTDB): domain Bacteria; phylum Acidobacteriota; class Vicinamibacteria; order Vicinamibacterales; family UBA2999; genus 12-FULL-67-14b. The sequence goes on along the minus strand of JALDXK010000014.1, from coordinate 12,321 downwards.
TGGCGGCGCCCTGTGGCAGGTCGACGCCGAAGGTGAGGTCGTCCACTATGGCTGTCACGTTGGCCACCGCTTCACCGAGGAGGCGCTCGATGCCGGCCAGCGGCACGCGATTGAAGAGGCGCTGTGGTCGGCGGTGCGCGTCCTCGAAGAGCACGCGGACTTGCGCATGCGCATGGCCGAGCGCGCCAGCCATGCGGGCTTGAATGTCGTGGCCGGAAGCTTCGCCGAGAGCGCGCACCACTCGCATGCCCACGCCCGGAGGCTTCGGGACGTGCTCCTGGATCCCCGACGGACCCGTGCGACCGAGTCAGCCCACACCTCGAAGGCCTCAACGAAGGGCCCGGCCCGCGCCAGTCGCCGCCGCGGAGGTCGATGATGGCCCGCAAGAAGGCCGGGCGCCGGCCGGCACGCCGGGCCACGGCACGGGCGCGGCCCGTGCGCCGCGTCAACCGCAACCGGGTCGATGACGACACCACGTCGACTGTGGCCAGCGATTCACCGTTGCCGCGCGGCCTCGCCGTGGTCGGAATCGGCGCCTCGGCAGGCGGACTCGAAGTGTTCACGCAATTGATCGAGGCGCTGCCGGCCGATGCAGGACTGGTGGTGATCCTGCTGCAGCACATGGCGCCGGATCACGAGAGCGGCCTCGTCTACTTGCTGAGCAGCCACACCCGGATGCCGGTGACGGAGGTGACGCAGAACATCCGCGTCCGCGCCAACCACATCTACGTGGTGCCGCCGAACGTGCGGATGGAACTGTTCGGCGATCGGCTGGTGCTATCGCCGCGCCCGTCCGATCGCAGCCGCCACACGCCGATCGATACGTTTTTTGCGTCGATGGCGAAGTCGGTGGGCACCAGCGCCATCGCGGTGGTGTTGTCGGGCACCGCGTCTGATGGCGCGCTCGGGCTGCGGGACATCAAGGCGGCAGGTGGCATCACGATCGTGCAGAAGCCGGAGACGGCGAAGTTCGATGGTATGCCACGGGCCGCGCTGGCCACCGGCATTGTCGACCTCGTGATGTCGCCGGCGGAGATCGGTGCCGAACTCGCGCGGATCGCGGATCATCCCTACACCACCCGCTCTGCCCCGGGCGGCCGGGCCGGCGAATCCATCGCGGACACGCAACTCGCGCGCGTGTTCGACCTGCTCAAGCCGCTCAGCGGTATCGACTTCCGCCAGTACAAGCAGCCCACCATCCGCCGCCGGTTGATGCGGCGCATGGCGCTGCACCGCATCGACGACGTGGAGGGCTACCTCAGGATCCTGAAAGCGAATCCGTCCGAGGTGCGCGCGCTGTTCCAGGACCTGCTGATTCACGTCACGCGCTTCTTCCGCGAACCCGAGTCGTTCGACGCGCTGGCCGCCGAGGTCTTCCCCAACATCTTCGACGGGCGCGAGCCATCGAACCGGCCCGTGCGCTTCTGGGTGTGCGGGTGCGCCACGGGTGAAGAGGCCTATTCGCTCGCCATCGCGACCATCGAATTTCTCAACAAGCACGACCTGCAGATCCCGGTGCAGATCTTCGCGACTGACGTCAGCGAAACGGCCATCGAGCACGCGCGCGCCGGTGTGTATTCACACACGATTGCGAACGACGTGCGCCCCGAGCGCCTCAGGCGCTTCTTTGCCAAGGCCGACGGGAGCTTCCGGATCAGCAAGGAGGTCCGGGACCTGTGCGTCTTCGCACGGCAGGACCTGACCAAGGACCCGCCGTTCTCGCGTCTCGATCTGATCCTGTGCCGCAACGTGCTGATCTACATGGACGCGGCGCTGCAGAAACGCCTCATCGGCGTGTTTCATTACGCGCTGAACCTCGACGGCTTCCTCATGCTGGGGCACGCCGAAACCGTCGGCGCGCAGGCGAGCCTCTTTTCTGTCTCCCACAAGAAGCATAAGATTCACCGCAAGAAGAGCGTCGCCGCCGCGGTGATGCCCATGGCGCTCTCTCTCGGGAAGTTGCCGCCGGCCATCCAGCGCAAGCGCATCGAGACTGGCATGGCGGGCGAGAAAAGCCTCGAACACGAAACCAATCGCCTCATGCTCGAGCGCTTTGCGCCGCCAGGCGTGGTGGTGGATGACGATGTGCAAATCATCCAGTTTCGCGGCCAGGTGGGCCCGTATCTCGAGCCCGCGCCAGGGGACGCCAGCCTGAACCTGTTGAAGATGGCCCGCGAGGGCCTGCTCTACGGCCTGCGTACCGCCCTCACCGCCGCGCGCAAGGGCCGCAAACCGGTGCGGCGCAGCGGCATGCACGTGCGTAGCGGAGACGACTGGCTGCCGTTGGCCATCGAGGTGGTGCCGATGACCGCGCTCGGACGTCAGTATTTCCTGGTGTTGTTCGACGAGAGCACGGACCAACCCTCGAAGCCCGTGAGCGGCAGGCGGAAGGCCACGAGGCCGGATCGTCCTGCGGCCAGGGATTCCGGCAAGATGGCGCTGCTGCAGCGCGAGCTTGCGGCAAGCCGCGACTATCTGCAGTCGATCATCCAGGAGCTCGAGGCGGCGAACGAAGAGCTACAGTCGGCCAACGAGGAGATCCTGTCGAGCAACGAGGAGTTGCAGAGCACCAACGAAGAACTCGACACCGCCAAGGAAGAACTCCAGTCCACCAACGAGGAGCTGAATACCCTCAACGAGGAGTTGCAGGGCCGCAACGAGGAAGTCAACCGCGTCAACAGCGACCTCGTCAACCTGCTGGCCAGCGTGCAAATCGCGATCGTGATTGTGAGTAGCGATCTGCGCATCCGCCGCTTCACGCCGATGGCCGAACGCGTGCTCAACCTCATCCCCGGCGACGTCGACCGCGTGATCGGCCACATCAATCCCAACATCGATTGCCCGGACCTCGAGCAACTGATCATCGAGAGCGTCGAGACGGTGGCGCCGATCGAGCGCGACGTCCGTGATCGCCAGGGCAAGTGGTATTCGCTGCGCATCCGGCCCTACAAGAGCATCGGCAACAAGATCGACGGCGCCGTGCTGGCGCTGTTCGACGTCGATCAGTTGAAACGATCGGAGCAGCGGGCGCAGCTGGCACAGGGCCTGGCCTACGCAGTCCTGTCGGCGGCGGACCGCCCGCTGGCGCTGCTCGATCGCGACCTGCGCGTGCGTCAGACCAACGAGCCGTTCGCGGCGCTGTTCGGCCTGCGGGCCAACGACCTGCGCGGCCGCACCCTGGCCGAGATCGGCGGCAACGGCTGGCGCATTGATGGCTGGGCCTCGCCCGACGGCGCCGTCGGCACCCAGTTGCCCCCGGTGAACGTCACGTCGCGAGGGATCGGCCGCGACCTGGTGATGAACGGCACCATCGTGCAGTCGCCAGACGATGTCGACCACACGCTGATCCTGGTGGCCGCAGAGGGCGAGTGACGGCCAAGCGGCGCAACCGAACGGCGAAGCCGCGCACCACGCCGGCCACCCGGGGCCGGGTGGTGCGGCCGGCCCGCAGATCGGCGGCGTTGCTCACCGCCCTCGATCGCGCCGCGCATGGCGACGAAGAGCATGTCCGCAAGCTCTTGCACGAACTGCAGGTCCACAGCGAAGAAATCACCGTCCAGAACGAGCAGCTGCTCAAGGCCCAGGCCGAGCTCGAACACGCCCGCGATCGCTACGCGGATCTCTACGACTTCGCGCCGATCGGCTACCTGCAAATCGACGCGCGCGCGGCGATCGCCGACATCAACCTCGCCGGCGCCGCACTGCTCGGCCGGCCGCGCAGTTTCATCATCAACCTGCCGCTGGCCACGATGTTCACGCCCGACCAGCTCGATCCGCTGCGCAATTTCCTGATCGCCAGCCGCCTGCGGGCCGACGACGTGGTGCAGATCGAGAGCCGCGTGCGGCGCCACCCCGATCGCATTGTCCGCCTGGTGTCGCGGCCGCTCGGCATCGGCGCCGGGTTGAGCCGGCTGTTGATCGCGATGCTCGACGTGAGCGAGGAGCGGCGCTTCGAAGCCGAGCGCCACGCCGCCTACGAACGCGAGCAGAGGCGGGCGGCGGAGCTGGCGAAGGAGGTCAAGTTCCGCATCAAGGCCGAAGAGCGCGTCAAGGCACTGCTCGAGCGGCTGGTGCAGGTGCAGGAGGAGGAGCGGCGGCGCCTCGCGCTCAACCTGCACGATCACCTCGGGCAGCAACTCACGGCGCTGCGCCTGACCATCGGCGCGCTGCGCGAGGACCACTTGACCGTCGACGAGACCAGGCGCCGGCTGGAGTTGATGGAAACCATCGTGTCGCAGATGGACCGCGACGTCGATTTCCTGGCGTGGGAACTGCGCCCGGCGGCGCTCGACGACATGGGCCTCGACGCCGCGCTCACGGAGTTCGTCCGCCAGTGGTCGGCGGCGCAAGGCGTGGCCGCGGAGTTCCACGATGCGCTGCCCGACGACGGCCGCCTGTCTGCCGACATCGAATCGCATCTTTACCGCATCGTGCAGGAGGCGCTGAACAACGTCAGCAAGCACGCGGGCGCCGAACACGTATCGGTGTTGCTCGAGCGGCGCGGCGACGATGTCACGCTGATCGTCGAAGACAACGGACGCGGCTTCGACATTGGCGAGATCCGCCGTAACGGCAAGCATGGCGGGATGGGGCTGGAAGGCATGCATGAGCGGGTTGCCTCCATCGGCGGGCAAATGCAGTACGAATCAACACCCGGAAAGGGCACCGCCATCTTCGTTCGCATCCCGGTCCGGACGAGCTAGCTTGGTACGGCGGTTGCACCAAAGGCCGCATGGCCTTCACGGCACCGTGGTTGCGGTCGTGGCCGGGACGCGTATCCGTCCTGGTGCTGCTGGCGGTTTTGGCCGGTTTCGGCTGGCTTTTCGTCGATCTCGTGGCCAGCATTCCGGGCAAGGCAGAGTTGCGCGCTTTCAGCGCCATGCCGGGCGCCAACCTCCTTTATGACGCGGCCGATCGGGAAGTTTTTACCATCGCCAAGGAACACCGCATCGAGGTGCCGCTGGCCGAGGTATCACCACAACTTATAGAAGCGGTCCTCGCCATCGAAGATCGGCGGTTCTACGATCACGACGGCTTCGACCCGATTCGCATTGCCGGCTCCGCGCTCGCGGTCCTGCGCGCCGGCGAGGCCGTGCAGGGCGGCAGCACCATCACGCAGCAGCTCGCCCGGCAGAGCGTGGGCCGCGAGAAGACGTTGCGACGCAAGCTGAAAGAGATGCTGTTCGCGGCGCAGCTCGAGCATCATTTCTCCAAGCAGGACATCCTCGAGCTGTACCTGAACAAGGTGTATTTCGGCGACGGCCTCTACGGCGTCGAGGCGGCCTCGCGCGGGTACTTCGGTAAGAAAGCGTCGGAGCTTTCGCTGCCGGAGTCGGCGCTGCTCGCCGGATTGTTGAAGGCGCCGTCCACCTATGCGCCCTCGGTGAGTCCTGAAAAAGCCGAAGCGCGCCAGGGCGTGGTGCTGTGGGCGATGCTCGACAGCAAGGCGATCACGCGCGACGAGTACGACCGCGCGGTGAAGACCGTGGTCGAGATTTACGACGGCCTGCGCGCCGCGGAACCCTACGGCCGCTACTTCAAGGAAGAAGTGCGCCGGCAGTTGATCGAGCGCTTCGGCGCCCAGCGCGTGGCGGAAGGTGGATTGCGCGTCTACACCACGATCGATCTCGAGATGCAGCGGGCCGCCGAAGCGGCGGTCGAGCGAGGCCTGGGCGACATCGACAAGACCTTGTCGAAGCGCCGCAAGGCGACCACCACCGATCCGCTGCAGGCGGCGCTGGTGGCGATCGATCCGCGCAACGGCCACGTGCTGGCGATGGTCGGCGGCCGGGACTTCACCAAGAGTCCGTTCAATCGGGCGACACAGGCGAAACGCCAGCCGGGATCGGCGTTCAAGCCGTTCATCTACGCCGCCGCCGTTGAAGGCGGCTACGGCCCGGACGATCTGATCGAAGGTCTCGATGAACCGGTGGAGGCGTCGAATGCGGAGTGGACGCCGGAAGACGAACACTTCTACGAATACGACGCGGTCACGCTTCGCGAAGGCCTGCGGTTGTCCAGCAACCGCGCCGCGGTGCGGCTGATGCAGGAGGTCGGCGTCGGGAAGGCGGTTCGCTCTGCCAGCGCCTTTGGCTTTGGCGATCTGCCGGTGGTGCCATCGGTGGCACTCGGCGCCGGCGAAGTGACGTTGACGTCGATCACCTCCGCCTACGGCGCGTTCGCCAACGGTGGCGCCGTGTATCCGCACACGGTGATCCGGCGCGTCGAAGACCAGGACGGCACGGTCCTGTTCCAGGGACAGGAGCTGGCCCACCAGGCGATCCGTCCCGTCACCGCGTATCTCATGGCCGACATGCTGCGCGGCGTGATCGACGCCGGCACCGGCTACGGCGCGCGGCAACACGGGTTCTCGCTGCCGGCCGGCGGCAAGACCGGCACGACCAACGATTACCGCGACGCGTGGTTCATCGGGTTCACGCCGTCGATTGTCACCGGCGTGTGGGTCGGCTACGACCAGCCGCAGACGATTCGCCGCGAGGGCTACGCCTCGGAACTGGCGGTGCCGATGTGGGCGCGCTTCATGAAAGCGGCCACGAAGGGCGACAAGGCGGAGTGGCTCAAGCGTCCGCGCGGAGCCATCCGCGACGCCCGCGTCGAGCAGCCAACGCAGAAGAGAAGTTGGTTGTCCCGGGTGTTTGGTTTTTAGACACCGCAGCCCCACGTCCAGCCCTCTGGTTTTCCTCGACCCGCAGCTGCATACTTAGTCCCGCGAAGCGTCCACCGATTCGAACAGGGAGAAGGTCATGGCAAGACGAGGTTCGTTGCCGTGGGTTGCAGCTGGATTCGTGATCGCCTTGGCGCTGAGCACCTTGACGGCGCGTGCCACGTCGCAGGCGGCGGCGCCTGCCGCTGCCGACATCACGTTCACCAAACACATCGCGCCGATCCTGCAGCGCAGCTGCGAGAACTGTCATCGGCCCGAGGGCGTGGCGCCGATGTCGCTGCGGACGTACGAAGAAGTGCGGCCGTGGGCGCGCGCCATCAAGCAGCGCACCGGCATGGGCCCGCGCGCCGGCGTGATGCCGCCGTGGTACGTCGAGAAGAACATCGGCATCCAGCACTTCAAGAACGATCCGTCGCTGTCGGCGGCGGAGATCACGACCATCGCGAAGTGGGCGGATGCCGGTGCACCGCGCGGCGAGCTGGCCGACATGCCGGCGCCGCGCGTCTGGAACGACGCTACGAAGTGGTCGATCGGCACGCCCGATCTCGTGGTCCGTACCAAGGACATTCTCGTCAAGGCGACGGCGCCCGACTGGTGGGGCGAGATTCCGCGCGTGCCGATTCCGATCGACGAGGATCGCTACGTGTCGGCGCTGGAAATCAGGGAAGTGAACGACGCCGGGTCGACCGGGACCGGCCGCGACACCGTGGGCGGGCGCTTCGTGTTCCACCACATGATCTGGAGCACGCGCGTGATCGGCGAAGACGGGCCGGATCCGAACGTGCCCGACGACAGCACGTCGTGGCCGGTGCACGAGGTGGGCCGCGAGGCCGACATCTTCGACGCCAAGTCGGCGCGCCTGCTGCGTAAAGGGTCGAGCATCGTCTCCGACTCGGTGCACCTCCACTCGAACGGCCGCGACACCACCGCGCACCTCGAGATCGCATTCAAGTTCATGCCGAAAGGCTACAAGCCGGAATACCGGCGCGCCACCTACGCGCTCGGCAACGGTGTGGACATCGACATCCGCGGCATGGAGGCGAACCAGCAACTGCACGCTTACGCGCTGCTGAAGGAGAACACCAAGATCCTGTCGTTCGAGCCGCACCTCCACGCGCCCGGCGCGCGCATGTGCCTCGAGGCAATCTGGGGCTACAACATCCAGACCATCAACTGCGTCGGCTACGACCACAACTGGGTGCGCGGCTACGATTACGACGACGACCACGCGCCGTTGCTGCCCAAGGACACCATCCTGCACATCGTCGGCTACATGGATAATTCGCCGTCGAACAAGAACGTGCCCGATCCGCGCAACTGGCAGGGGTCCGGCAACCGATCGGTGGCGAACATGTTCATCGATCTCGGCAACCGCGTGTTCCTCACCGACGAGCAGTTCCAGGCCGAGATGGCCGCGCGGCGCGAGCGGTTGAAGCTGACGCGCAACAGCGTGGTGATCGGCTGTCCGTTGTGCAACATCCTTCCGCAGCCGCCGGCCGCCACCCCGAGGCAGCAGCAATGATCAGTGGCTTGGGACTTGGGCCTTGGGACTTGGGGTTCCGAATTGCCTTACTGATCCTTCTGCTCCCGGTCGGGACATTCTCGCAGTCGTTGTCGTACTCGCGCGGGCAGAACGTGTCGCCGGCCTACGAAGGCTGGGAGGTTGGCGCCGATGGCACAAAGTACTTCGTCTTCGGCTACATGAACCGCAACTGGGAGGAAGAGATCGACGTGCCGGTCGGTCCCGACAACGGCTTCAACATCGGCGACGCCGACCAGGGACAACCCACACACTTCCTCCCGCGCCGCAACCGGTTCGTGTTTCGCGTGCCGGTGCCCAAAGGTTTTTCCGACACCGACGAACTCATCTGGACGCTGACGACGCAGGGCAGGACGGAAAAGGCCTACGCGAGCTTGCGTCTCGATTACCAGATCGACGACGTCGTGCGCGCGTCGGAGACCGGCGCGCTCGGCGCCGGATCGAGCAGCCCGGAGATCCGCGCCAACACGCCGCCAACCATCGAGATCCAAGGACGCAAGTCGCTGACCGCCAAGGTTGGCGAGCCGGTGGCACTCTCGGCGGTAATCGCGGACGATGGCGTGCCGAAACGCCGCGGCTCCGGCCTGTCGGGCGCCGCGGTCAGCAATCCCGGATCGCGCCAGGTGACGCAGGAAACGCGCGTCAATCGCGCGATGCAGCCGCCTGCGCGCGTCACGGTGGGCAAGAATATCGGCCTGCACGTCTCGTGGTACGTCTATCGCGGCGCCGGCGCCGTGACGTTCACGCCGGAGCAGATCATGTCGTGGGAAGACACGCGGGCCGGTGCCAACTCGCCATGGGCACCGGTGTGGGTCGCGCCGCCGCCGCCCCCGGACGGCAAAGTCGCCGTGCAGGTGACGTTCGCCGAGCCCGGCACGTACGTGCTGCGCTCACGTGCCGACGACGGCGCGCTGACCGCGGACGGACAGGTGACGATCACCGTCACCCGTTCGACTCCGCAGTGATCGCGTCCTCAGGGCAGGCGCCGAGCAGGCCGCTGAAATAATCGGTGCCCAATCGGTGTCAATCGGTGGCCTAGGCTACTTCCTGCCCTAAGTACGCACCTGCCTTCCGGATCCCGGTTGCCCGCTTCCGCCTTCGCGCCGAAGGCGCTCCGGCGAGACCTCGCCGGAGTTCGCAATGCGACCGTAGGCGGGCCAGGCTCCCGGCCGAGGTCAATGGATCGCCTCTTGCTGTTCTTCTTCGGTGGAGGAGCAGTACATGCCCACGAATCGAGAGTCCAAGACATCCAAGACCGGCAACGGCTCGGTTTCAGGTGTCAACGATGGTGTGACCAATGGCGGCACCACGACGCCGGGAATCTTCGGCGGCATCAAGCAGAACGTTACGGCGCGCGCGGATGAGCAGAAGAATCGCGCTGCGGACGGGCTGGGTGGCATCGCCAATGTGATCCGCAGTGCCAGCAACGAGCTGCGCACCGAGAACGAAGCCCTCGCGTCGTACGTCGACCAGGCGAGCGACCAGCTGAAGCGCTTCGCAGATCAGATCCGCCAGAAGGGTGTGGCCGACATGCTCGACGACGTGCACCTGTTCGCCCGTCGGCGCCCGGCGTTGTTCATCGGCGGTGCCTTTCTGGTTGGCGTCGCCCTGGCTCGTTTCCTCAAAAGCTCGGCCGACCGCTACGAGTACGGCTCCGAGTCAAATTTCAGCAGTGTCGATCCGATGACCACGCAGTCGGTGCCGTCGTATGGCAGCGGCTACGGCGAAACGGGCGGCTACTAGCCGGAGGCTTTTCGTATGGACGTTCCACGCATGGATCGATCGCTCGGGGAGTTGTTCTCCGATTTGTCCCAGCAAACCGCGGAGCTGATCCGCCAGGAAATGCGGCTGGCGAAGGCCGAAGTGAGCGAGAAGCTCGCGGATGTCGGGCGCCACGCGATGATGATCGGCGCGGGCGTCGCTTTCGCACTGGCCGCGGTGGTCGCGCTGGCCGCGGCGGTCATGCTGTTGCTGATCGAGATCGGCGTGACGGCGTGGCTCGCGGCGCTGCTCGCCGCGGCAGCCATGGGCGCCACCGCCTTCGTGCTTGCGCAGTCCGGCATCTCCGCGTTGAAGAAAAAAACCATCGCACCCGTCGAGACGATGCAAACTCTGAAGGAGACGACCCAGTGGCTCAAGAACGGAACGAGATAAACCCCTTCGACTCGCCCTCCACGCGCGAAGCGCGCGGATCGCTCGCCCAGGGCAGCGGGGGCAGTCGCGAAACCGAGCAGATCAAGAGCGAGATCGAGCGGACCGCCGTCGAGATGAGCGAGACGCTCGGCGAGATCCAGGAGCGGCTCCGGCCCGATCACCTGATTCAGCAGGCGAAGGAAACCGTCTCGGACGCCGCGACGGGAAAGGTGAGGAACATCATGTATTCGGCAGGTGAAACGGCTGCGGTTGTGGCCGATCGAACCAGGTATGCAAGCAGGACGGTTGCGGATTACGTGCGCATGCACCCCGTGCAGATTGCGCTGCTCGCCGGCAGCGTCACGTGGTGGCTGCTGCGGGGCCGCGATCGCTCGGACGAGTGGGCGGGCGCGTCGGAAGGCTGGCGCGATTCAGACGACTACGCCTATGGCGAAGGCGGCCAGTCGCTGCGCGATCGGGCCGGCGAGTACGCCGCATCCGCGCGCGAGCGGGTGAGCGACATCGCCTCGACCACCCGTGAGACCGTCGGTGAGTACGCCGAGTCGGCGCGCTCGGCCGCGGAGCAGGCCTCCGTGCGAACGCGTGATGCGGCGCACACGGCGTCGCTCCGCGCTCGCCAGGGCATTCGGCGCGCGAGTACGTCGGTCGACGACTGGGTGCACGAGTACCCGCTCGCCGCGGGCGCACTGGCCGTGGCCGTCGGCGCGGCGATCGGCCTGTCGGTGCCGCGCACCGAACTGGAAGATCGCACGCTCGGCGAGCGCCGCGACCAGGCGATCGCAAAGGCCAAGAGCGCCGCCCGTGAGATCAGCAATAACGTGTCGAAGAAGGTGCAAGACGTGGCCGACAGCGTTATTGATGCGACGGGCGGCGCCACCACCACCACCGGTTCGACGCCGACCAGCTCGACGCCGAGCGGACCGAGACAGGGACGGGCATAATGAGCCGCTTCATGTTGCGGGCCGGACGAAAGAAATTACGTCGCATGCTGCGACTCGCCCTGTGGGCGCCGCTCGCACCTGCTGGCGCCTGACGAGGACACGGAGGAGAACGGAGGGCACGGAGGGTGAGATACTCTCCGTACTCGTGTACTCTCCGTGTCCTCCGTACTCCTCCGTGTCCTCGGAACCGGCATGAAACACGTATCAATCGACCGCGAAGAGCTCAACGGCGTGCACGAGTTCGTGCTCCGCATCGACGGCGAGCGCTTTGGCTTTCTCGAGTTCACGCGGCCCGAGGTCGGGCTGATGCGAATCGAATATGTCGAAGTGACGCCGGAGTTGCGGGGCACGGGCCTGGGCCGCCAGCTCGTCGCCAAAGCCATCGACTTTGCGAAGGAGGCCAACCTGCGCGTGGTGCCGATCTGCAGCTACGCGCGCGCGGTGATCCAGCGCGATCCCGCGATGGCCGTAACGTTGCGGTAGCAATCAGCAATCAGCAATCAGCGAAGACAAGCGTAAAATACCCCCTTGTCATCCTTCCATCCGGCCGTCACCGGCTGGTTTTCCAATACGCTCGGTACGCCGACGGCCGCGCAACGCGCGGGATGGGAATCGATCCGTGCCGGGCGTCACACGCTGATCGCCGCGCCGACCGGATCCGGCAAGACGCTCGCGGCATTCCTGATCGCGATCGACGATCTGTTCAAGGAAGGCCTCGCAGGAAGGCTGCCGGATGAGACGCGAATCGTTTACGTCTCACCACTGAAGGCGCTCAGCAGTGACATCCACAAGAACCTGGCCGAGCCGCTCACCGGCATCCGCGCGATCGCGGCTGAACTGGGCATCGCGGCGCCCGTCATCACCTCGGCCGTGCGGACCGGGGATACGCCTTCCAAGGTGCGCGCGGACATGCTGAAAAATCCACCGCACATTCTCATAACCACGCCCGAATCGCTCTACCTGATGCTCACCAGCCCGCGCGCCCGCGAACTGTTCCGCAC
>JALDXK010000013.1:0-24050 GCA_032155105.1 Acidobacteriota bacterium | reverse complement strand
CGGCACAACATCGCCGATGCGATGCTGCAGCTCGCCAAGGTGGGCCCGGACGACGTGGTCTATGATCTGGGATCCGGCGACGGCCGCATTCCAATCATCGCCGCGCAGAAATACGGCGCGCGCGGCGTTGGCATCGAGCTCGATCCCGCGCTCGTCGAGCTGTCGTGGCGGATCGCGAACGAAGCCGAGGTCGCCAACCGGGTCACCTTCATCGTCGGCGACCTGTTCACCGCCGACCTCAGCAAGGCCACGGTGGTGACGACCTATCTCTCGCAAAGCATGATGAAGCTGCTGGAGCCGACGCTACGCGCGCTGGCGCCCGGCACGCGCATCGTCGCGCACCACTTCCCGATGGTCGGCTGGGCACCGGACCGGCGCATCAAAGTGGACGAGGCCGAGTTGTTTCTCTGGATTGTCCCGCCGCGATGAGGAGCCCGATGTTCGAGTTCAGGAAGAACGTGCAGACCGACTACGCCGGCGTGTTGACGCCCGACGCGATTCGCGCGCTCGAGGCCCTGGCGCGTTTCGACACCGACCGGAAGCGATTGATGACCGAGCGCATCCGGCGCCGAGCCGATCGCGCCGAAGGCCACCAGCCGATCGCGTTTCTTGATCCCGACGACACGATTGGCGGCACCTCGATCACGGTGCGCGATGCCCGAGACGGCAAGTTCGTGGGCAGCGACATCCCGCGCGACCTCCAGCGCCAGTGGATCCAGGGCACCGGCCCCGCCGCGCGTCCCGGCGTTCCGGTAGAAACTGGCCTCCGCAACGTGGCCTACGCGTTGTTGAGCGGCGCCGACGGCTGGATGTTCGACGGTGAAGACGCACTCGGCCAGGTCTCGACGATGTCGCTCGACAACCAGCGAAACCTGAAGTTGGCGATCCATGGCGATCCGATGTTCCTCGAGGTGGCCGAGCACGTTGCCGGGGAGATGAACGCCTGGGCTGCGGGCTTCTTTGGCAAACCGATCATCTCCGACTGGCGCAAGCAGCTGTCGTTCACCACCAAGATCTTTCGCGCGCGCGGACTGCATCTCGACGACCGCCAGATCCGCCAATCCGGCGGCTCGGGTTTTTCGGCGTCGATCGTCGACACCACGCTGTACATCGTCAACAACTACCAGCGATTGATCGAGTCCGGCGCCTCGCTCGTGTTGTACCTGCCGAAGATCCAGACCGCGGAGGAAGCGGCGCTGTGGAATGCGATCCTGACGGCGCTCGAGCATCACTTACGGTTGCCGGTTGGCACCATCAAGGCCTACGTGCTGGTCGAGCAGGTCGAGGCGTGCTTCCAGTTGATGGAAATCCGCGCCGCGCTTGGCGCGCACTTCGTGGGCTTCAACACCGGGCGTTGGGATTACATCAACAGCGTGTCCGACGCGATGGCGTGGGATCCGTCGTTCGTCAACCCGAATATCGATCAGATCACGATGACCTATGCCTACATGCGGACCTACGAGGACCGCGTGCGCCGCGCCGTGAACACTCCCGATCAGAACGGACAGTGCGCGCTGTGGCAGGGCGGCATGGAGCCGAACATTCCGGTCGGATCCGAGGCCGGCGTTGCCGCGGGCATGAAGCGCGCCCTGGGCGGAGCCGAACGCGAGCAACGCGAAGGCGCGAGCGGCAAGTGGGTCGCGCACTGGAAGATGGTGCACATCGTCCGTCCGGTATGGGAAAAAGCCGGCGACGCGAATCAGCTCGGGCGCGCGTTTGCGCGCCTCACGTATACGGACCATGACGCGGCCGATCTCCGGCGGCTCGAACCCGCGCCACGAACCGTGCGCGGTGCGCGCGACTTGATCAGCGTGGCGATGCAGTACGGCAACGCGTTCGGCCAGGGCCTGCAGGCGGCGGCGCTCAAGCCGGCCGACTTCTTCGGCAACGACGATGTCCTGTACCTGATGGAAGACATGGCGACGGGAGAGATCCGTCTCAGCATCCTCTGGGAATGGCTCCACAAGCGTGCCACGCTCACCGACGCTGACGATGCTGCCGGAGTGAAGGCGGGCGACGTCTTTTCGCAGGAATTGTACGAGCGGCTGCTGGCAGAGGAATACGCGAAGTTGCGGAATGCGGGGCATCGCGACGTGCACGACAACTCGAAGCACACGACGCTGCCCATCGCGCGTGAAATCGTGGAGCGCTACGTGATGGACGAGATGAAGTTGCCGTGGTACATCGACCTGCTGAACATCACCCTCGGCAACCACGACCTGGAGGAAGCCAGGCGGAGAATCCGGCTCCTGTCGGACGCGTTCCGCCGGGATGGAACGCGCCTGACAGAGAACCTTGATTTCCAGGCCACCGATTGACGCCGATTGGGCGTCGATTGTCTCAGCAGCCTGCCTAGTCGCTGCTGGCCAATGCGGTGTGGCTGGCGTGGCTCAAGGCGGCGATGTCCGACTTCGCCGCGGCGCGCGCTCGCGCCACCTCGCTCTTCGCGTCGAGATCCGGCTTCGAGGCCCGGATCGCCGTTTCGAGCGACTGGCCTTCCGTGAGCACACGATGTTTCAGCAGGATGAATGGCACCTGCGTATTCCTGGCCGCGTGTGCCAGCGTGGCGAACTGCTCCGCGTCCGTGAAGCCCTCGACCGCGATCGGCATCTTCGTGCCGCGCGCGAGCACCGGCTTCATGCGTTGGTGGAGCTCAGGCGCCGACACCGGAATCGTCATCACCAGCTTCGGTGCTGAGTCCGGTGCCGGCGCCTCGACGGCCGCAGCGGGCCTGTTCACACGCGCGACCCGTGTCGCGCGCTTCGGTTTGTCCGGCTGCGGCGCTGCCGGCACGTCGGCCTCTTGCGCGATGACTGCAGCGGGCTCGGGTGTCGCGGCCTGACGGCCCGAGGTCATCTCTGACCCGATCCACACTCCGAGCGCGAGTCCACCGGCAAGGCCTAACGTGGCGGCTGAGGTTCTCCCTTTCATCCAACACCTCCCTCACACATGACAACCGTAAGAACAAGATTCGTACCGATCGATTCCGGCCCGGAATCGCGATCTGCTCCTGATGAGCCACGAACTTCTTACACGGTCTACGGCTAAGATGCGCTGATCGTATGAACACCACAGTTGTGCTTGTCGCGGCGGTCCTCATCGGTAGCGCAGTTCTCTCGATCACGGCTCAACAACCGCCGCCTAAGCCTGTGCCAACAGTGGTGTGGGCGCCGAAGCCGGTGAAGACACCTGGCTACACCGGGATCCAGAAGCCGTGGATCAAGCTCGCCGATCTCAAGGCGACGCACAAAGGGCAGGTGGCGTGGCGCGAGCTGCTCGTGAACGACGGTCGCCTCACTGGCGAGTATGTCTCGGCCGCGCCAGGCACCAGGACGCCTCGGCGTCTGCACCCCGATACGCGCGAATGGTTTGCCGTGGTCGAAGGCGAGGTGCGCGTCGAGATCGAAGGACAGGAGCCGTTCGTCGCCACGCGCGGATCGCTCGTGAATATTCCCCGCCAGACGATTTACTCGGTGGAGACGATCGGCACCGTTCCAAGCTTGCGGTTTGCGGTCAACGTCGCGGGCGCGAAGACGTTGTATCCCGAGGACGTGGCCACGCCGCCCGCCGATCCGGGCACCGCCTGGACGAAGGTGCGCCTCAACCGCAACCCGGGGCGCTACGATGAGTTCAACCAACCGCACGCGAATATTCACGAGGCCGCCGCGAAGAACGAGAAGTACTCCGGTGGCCGGTTCGTTCGCGACGACAAGTCCGAGATGCTCGTGATCTACGGTCACGAGAAGAACATGCCGCCGCTCGATCCCAGCGACAAAGGACATTTCCACGCCGAGAGCGCGGAGTTCTGGTTGGTGTTTTCAGGAAAGATTCGCTACTCGTTTGAAGGGCAGCAGCCGTTCATCGCCAGCGAAGGCGACGTGGTCTACGTGCCTGCGAGCACGTGGCATGCGACGCGGTTCATCGACGACAACGCGTGCCGGCTCTCCATTACGGAGTATGTCGGCAACGCGTTGTTGCTCCCTCACTAACGGTCGTTGAGACGCACGCTCTGCACAACGCGGTCGAAGGCGGCGCCGTAGTTGCCTTCTTCACGCTCCGGGACCACCGTCAGCACATAGAACAAGTTGCCGTCGCGGAGCAGCGTCGTGTAAACGTCGACGCGTTCACGCCCCCCGACGGCCGACCGGCCGACGAGCGGGGTGCGAATGGCCGCGCGGTTCGACAGGCGCCCCTGCTGCTGCCGTGCGGCGAGCTGCATGCCTTCGTTGCCGCGGATGAAGCCGTCGATCAACGTCTGCGTGGCCTGATTCAAGTCTTGTGACGATGCGCGCGCGACGCCCATCTCGGCGCCGTGCGTCAGCGTGATCTGTCCGCGATATTCACCGTAGCCGTTCTGCGGCACATACTTGACCGAGTTGTTCGACGACACCGCCTGCCAGTTCGAGGGCACCTGCGCCTGGAACAGATCTCCACCCCGCACCGCGCGATATTGACGCGCCGGCGCAGGTACGGGCTCGCCAACACGGCCGACCGACACCGTGCCGCCCTCGCCGTCGCGGCCGCCGCCACCAGACCGCTCGACCTCTGCCATCGTGCGCGCCGGCGGCAGCGAGCCCAGACGCGAGCGCGCTTGGAGGAAACCACTCTCACTCGGGCGCGGGCCGACGCGCAGCTGCGCGGCCTCGGCATTGATGTACTGCGTGCGGTTGCCCGGATTCGGGTGGCTGCTCAGCCACTGCGGCGGCGAGCCGCGACCCTGCTTCTGAATCGTCTCGAACATGCGCGCGAGGTCGCGCGGGTCGTAGCCGGCTCGCGCCATGATCTGTGCGCCAAGCAGGTCGGCCTGCTTCTCATAGTCGCGGCTGTACTTCATCAACCAGGTGCCGAGGCCGAACTGCGAGCCCTGCGAAATCACCTCGCCCAGGCCGCCGCCGATCACCGCACCGGCGATGGCACCTGCCAGCGCGCCGAGCTGGAAGCCCTGCGCTTTGGTGGCGTTCGCGGTGCCGTGGCGTAGCAGCACGTGGGCCAGCTCGTGGGCCATCACGCCCGCGACTTCACCCTCGCCTTGCGCGGCCTCGATCATCCCGCGATTGACGAACATCGGCCCGCCGGGCAGCGCGAAGGCGTTGATGTCCTTCAGGTTCACCGGCGTGAACGAATACTCGAACGAGGGATGGTTGTATTCCGCGGGCGCGGCGTCGACCAGCCGATCGCCGAGGCGATCGAGATAACCGCGGATCTGCGAATCGCTGATCAGCGGATACTGCTCGCGCACTTCGGATGCGGCGTCGCGGCCGATCTGCACATCCTGCTCGGGCGTGTACTTGTTCTTCGGCGGCGTCACCTTGGTCTGCGCGGCAACGGTAGTTGCCATCAGCGTGAACACCAGCACCAGGCGGCTCAGCATGGTCATCGTCATATTCCTCTCTGTTCCCTTTTCAAAAAGCCTGCCGGGGAAAATGTCCCCGAACGTGGAATGGTGATTCACAGAATCGGTAGACAGACGAGCTTCTCGCGCCCAAACGCCCTTTTCAGGAAGACAATCTCTCGGCATGACACTTGCTCCCTTGAGGTTGGAGCGGCGGAGAACCGTGCTTGGGGGTGCAACGATGAGACTGGTGATGAGCGTGCTGGCCGCGGTGATGTTCGCCGGAAGTGTGAACTTCGCACAGGCCGTGCCGGATCTGGCCACGTTGGAGCGCAGAGTAGAGGACGCGCAAGCGGCCTATTCCCGTGCGCAGACGACCGCGGATGCTCAGGAGCTTCGTGAGATCGAAGACGACCTGGCCTACCTGCGCGTCAAGGCCCGCCGAGGCGAGTCGGTGAGCAGCGGCGACCGCCGGCAACTCAACGAGCGGATCGATCGATTCATGACGCGCCTGAGTGCTGCGTCGAGCACGGCCGCGCGTCGCGCGCCGCGGGGCAGTAGCCGCACGGGCCGCGAGTTGCCCGCGGGCAGCGAGGGCGACGTGAGGCTGTTGACGCCCCTCGATTCCGACACGGCGCAGGCCGAGGATCGGGTCGAGGCCTCGACGATGGTCGACCTGTATCAGGGTGATGAACTGCTCGTGCCCGCGGGTTCGGTCCTCGAAGGTTACGTGTCGTCCGTGGATCGCGCGAGCCGCACGGATCGCCAAGGCAGCCTGACGATCATGTTCACGAAGCTGAACGTGAATGGCCGGCCGGCCGAGGTGCGCGCGTACGTGACACAGGTGCTTGAAAGCGAAGGCATCAAGGGTGAGGCGGGACGCATCGGCGCCGGCGCCGGTGTTGGCGCCATCATCGGGGGCATTCTCGGCGGCGTCAAAGGTGCGATCGCCGGCATCCTGATCGGCGGCGGCGGCGTGATTGCGGCGACCGAAGGCAAGGACGTCAAGCTGCCCGCGGGAACGGTGCTTCGTGTTCGCTTTGACACTCCCGTTTCCCTGGCTTACTAGAAACGAAGAGGAGGAGGCCGGAGTGATAGACTCCGGCCTCACCGCTTCCGTGCCCCTCGCCGCCACTTCCCACGAGCTCATTTCCGAGCGGCTTCGTAACCAGCAGCTGTGCGGTCCGCCGAAGACGACGCCGGCGCAGGTCGTGGAACGCTTTGGCGCGATGCAGGCGCAGGACTTTCCTGCCGCGAAATGGGCGATCGGCTTGCGCGCGCCGGGCTGTCACAACTCCAGCGTTGAGGAGGCGTTCAACGCAGGCAAGATCCTGCGCACGCACATGCTGCGGCCGACGTGGCATTTCGTCTCGCCCGCCGACATCCGCTGGATGCTCGCGCTGAGCGCACCACGCGTGCACGCGACCAACGCGTATTACTACCGGCAGTCGGGGCTCGACGCGAAGATGTTCGCACGCGCGTGCGCGATGCTGCATCGCGTGCTGGAGGGAGCGGAGCCGATGACCCGCGCGGAACTGGCCGAGCCGCTCAAGCGCGCCAAGGTGCCCGCGGACGGATTGAAGCTCGCCTACATCATGATGCACGCCGAACTCGAAGGCGTGATCTGCAGCGGCCCTCGCCGCGGCAAGCAGTTCACCTACGCCCTGCTCGACGATCGCGCGCCGGCGTGCAAGACGCTCGACCCACGAGATGCGATCGTGAAGCTGGCGAAACGGTACTTCACCAGCCATGGACCCGCCACGGTGCGCGACTTCGTGTGGTGGTCGGGATTGACCGCGAAAGATGCGCAGCTCGGCATCGAGGGCGTGAAACCGAAGTTGCACCAGGACACGATCGAAGGCCGTGCCTACTGGGGTGTATCGCCCGGCAGCACCGCCGCGAAGGGCTGCAGCGCATTCCTGTTGCCGAACTACGACGAGTACCTGATTGCCTACAAGGATCGCACGCCCGTCGTCGATCCCGTGCGTGCCGCGAACATCGTGGCGCGAAGCGGCGGCGCGTTCCCGCATCACCTCGTAGTTGACGGCCGGCTCGCGGGCAGCTGGACGCGCGAGGTGAAGGCGAACACTGTGACGATCCAGGTGGCGCCGTATCACAAGCTCACGGCGGTGCAGACGCGGGCCGTGGCGTCGGCGGCAGACTGCTACGGCGAGTTCCTCGGCTTGCCGGTGTCGTTCTCGATTGCCTGACGCTACTGGATGGCGATCGTCCAGAGGTTGCCGCGGACTTCGCCTCGCTCGAACAGCACGCGATCACCGCGTCGCGACCAGTCGGGATAGCGCACGTACACGCGCGGGGGGTTGACTGGTCCGAAGAGCGATTCCTCTCCGCTGGTCACGTCGATCGCGCGGAGGCTCCACAGTCCGTCACGTTGCGCGGCCACCGCCACCTTGCGACCATCCGGCGACCAGCTGCGCACCCACGTCTGTCCTCGCACGGTCGTGAGTTGCCGCAGCGCGCCATTCTTCACGTCGATCACGGCCGCCTGCGTGGAACCGCTGTCCTTGACCTCTACCGCGAGCATGGATTCATCCGGCGACCACGCAGGGTAACCGGCAGACACGTCTGGCGGACCAACCGCGCGAGGCTCGAAGGGCCGCGCCGGCGCGACAAACAGCGCCCGCCGCCCGGTTGGAGGCGTCAGCAGCGAGAACGCGATGCGATTCATCGACGGCGACAACTGGAACTCGGCCAGCCGGCCCTCGAGGCGCGGATACCGCTCGGCGCCGGCGAAATCGAAGATCAGCTCTTCGCGCCTGGTCTGGATGTCGACGGCCCACAAGCCGCCCACCGTACCGCGCTTCGACATGTAGGCGATGCGCCTGCCATCCGGGAACCATCCCGGCTTGTGCTCCGCCGTTTCATCCGACGTCAACTGGATTGCATTGGTGCCGTCGGCGTTCACCACCCAGACGTTGGGCAACTCGCCCTGGCGGATCGACATGTACGCGATCCGCGTGCCGTCGGGCGACAGCACCGGCAGCGAGTTACGCCGGCTGGTGCCGGTCGTGACCGGTGCGGCGGGACCGCGCGTCGAACCGTCGGCCTCGAGCGGCATCGACCAGATGTGACTGTCGAGCGAGAGCCCCGCGAAGGCGAGGCGGCGCCCATCCGGCGACAACGACAGGCCGCGCACGCCGGGGACGCCCGGGATCGGAATCACCGATCGTTCTGCGCGCAGCGTTCCGCTCTTCGCATCGAACGGCAGCTGCACGATGTAGGCGTCTGCTCCTGCCGCATACACGTGCGCATCGTCGGTCGCGAACACGGGATCGTAGAGGCTGTGGCCGCGGTCGAGCGGCGTCAGCTCGCCCGATTCCGTCGACACCACCCAGATGCCGTTGTCGGGAAGACCATCGAACACGCTGAACGCAATGTGACGCCCGTCGTGGCTCCATGAAGGCGCCGAATGACCGCCCACCGGCTTCACTGCTGACGTCAGCGCGCGCGGGTTGCTGCCATCGGCATCGACCGTCCAGATCGTCGACCCCGCTTGCGCGCTGTATCCGTTGGGCGCGACGTCGCCGTGCTCGTCGGTTTGATACGCGATGCGGCGTCCATCCGGCGACCACGCCGGCCGCGCACCGATCGTGGTCAGCTGCTTCGGCGTGCCGCCGCGCGCGTCGATTGTCCAGATGCCGCCGTGCTGCAACGAGTGAAAGGCGATGCGCTGCCCATCGGGCGACCATGCCGGCTGTACGCTCTGGCTGCCATCGGAGGTCAGCGGCATTTCCACCGATCCGCCGCCGAGGCCGCGGACGTAGATTTCGAACGCGCCGCTGCGATCGGAGACGAATGCGATGGCGCCGCCCTGCGGCGACAGGGCGGGATGCATGTCGAGGCCGGCGTAGGTGGTGAGCTGCACGGGCCACTTTGGATCGCGGAACATGGCGGTGGATTCAGGCGCCGCTGCTGTTGGCACGCGACCTTCCGCCCAGGCCAAGAAGCTCAGCACGGTGAGGCCTAGCGCGAATGCTGCCGCCAGGCCGGGGATTTTTCCGGGTGCCTCGTGCCGCCCGCCGTCGGGCGCGCCGGGGGTTCCACCGTCGCGCCCGCTGTCAATCTGCGCGGGCGCTATGGTGGACTCCGCGGCATGCGGCCGCTCCGGCCCTGATTCTTCTTCAACAGGCTGGCGCCACCGATATCCTCGCGTCGGAACGGTTTCGAGGTATCGCGCCTCGCGAGCTTCGTCTCCCAGGACCCTGCGCAGCTGCGCCACCACGCGCGTGAGGGCATGGTCGGTGACGGCGGTGTCGGGCCAGAGAGCTTCGAAGATCTCCTGCTTGGTAAACAGGTGCCCGGGTCGTTGCACCATCAGCACCAGCAGGTTGAACGCCTTCGGCTCGAGCGAAAGCCGCACGCCTGCTCGTTCCAGACGGTAGCTGTCGAGGTCGAGGACGAGGTCGTCCCATCGATAACGGGTAGGCACTCGTAGGCAGAATACGCACGGAAGAGGGAAAAGGTGACGCGGATTGGCGTCATCACAAAAACATCAGAGGGATGACCCGGGCGCCGAGGTGTCCGCCGGAGCCTTGGCGAAGGCGGCTCATCCCAGGATCAGGAGCCGGGCCGGGCCGTCAAAGGTCACGCGCTCAAACAGATGCAGGGGCAGGAGGCCGTCGCCTTCCGACGGGAGCCGATGCGGGCGATCGAGCGCCACGGCAGAAACGTTACGAAGTGTCCTGTCGCCCCCAAGTCGCAGCTCGCGCAGCAGCACGTGCCGCCCGAGGCCGCGGCCATTGACCGTCGAGAGCACGACCGTCTTCCCCGTGTCGAGGACGTTCGGCCAGCCGGTGGTGTTGAACAGCACCAGCCCGCCTGCCCCGCTATCCGGCACCAGGCGCAGCGTGCTGCCGACCTGCGGCAGGGTGACGAGATACCGCCCGTGCTCGAAGGCGAGCGCCAGTGCGATGCCACGGCGCGGTGGGGCATGTTCGTGCCATTCGATCACGCCCCGCTTGAAGTCGAGGGTGTAACGCAAGGCGGCGAGCACGTCCTGTCCGATCAAGCCATGAATCTTCGCCTTGTCGTCGAAGGATCCGTCGGGCACGACGGAGGAGAGAACCAGGTCCACGGTCTTTGGCCCGAGCGAGAGTTCATCGATCGCCACGATCGTCCGGACCGTCCCGCCGGTTGGCGCAATCACGTTGCTCTTCGCCACGGCCGGCGCGCCGATGAGGGCGGCCACAGATTCGGTGATCGAGGAGTGCGTGGCTCCGGTGTCGAGCAGCATCGAGAACGGCCCGGTGTCGTTCAGCATCACCGGCACGATCACGCCGCCCTGGTCGCCGGCCTGAAATGACGTAGTCGAGCCAGCCCATATTCGTGGTGTGGCAAAGAGCACGAGCGCGGTCGAGAGCAGCACCTGTTTCATGCGCGGCACTGTGATCTGCGCGGCGCATGCAGGTCGTGATGGAAACCTGACGAAAAGGGGATTTGTGTAAGATCATCCTCATGACTATTCGTGCTTTTATGGCGGTAGCGGCACTGGTGACGAGCGTCATACTTCCGCGCGTGTCGACAGCTCAGGGCGTCGACCCGCGTCCGGCCAATAACCCCGACCAGAAGCCCGCGTTCGCCGGCCAGACCGACGCACCGGAGAAAAAGTCGGGGGTCGCCTTCGACGTCGTCACCGTCGCCGAAGGGCTTCAGAACCCGTGGGGCGTGGCGTTCCTGCCCGGCGGCAAGATGCTGATTACCGAGCGGCCAGGTCGCCTGCGCGTGCTGTCGACTGACGGCAAGTTGTCGGTGCCGGTGACCGGTCTACCTGCGGTTGACGCGCGCGGCCAGGGCGGACTGCTCGATGTCACGCTCGACCCGGGCTTCTTCACCCAGAAGAACAACATCATCTACTGGAGCTACGCCGAGCCGGCGGCCGAGCAGGGCATGAACAATACCGCGGTGGCGAAGGGGAAGTTCGTCGACGATCCAGTGGCGCCGCGCGTGGAAGACGTGCAGGTGATTTACCACCAGCGTCCGTCGCTGCGCTCGCCGCTGCACTTTGGCAGCCGTCTCGAGTTCGGGCGTGATGGCACGTTGTTCATCACGCAGGGCGATCGGTCAGTCACCGAGGGCCGCATGCAGTCCCAGAAGATGGACAGCGGCCTCGGCAAGATCGTGCGCATCAACACCGACGGATCGATCCCGAAAGACAACCCGTTCGTCGGCAGGGAAGGCGTGCTGCCGGAGATCTGGTCGAGTGGCCATCGCAACATCCAGGCGGCGATCCTGCATCCGGCCACTGGCGAGCTCTGGGAAGTCGAGCACGGCACGCGCGGCGGCGACGAGATCAACATCGCGCGCAAGGGTCGCGACTACGGCTGGCCGACGATCGCCTATGGCATCGAGTATCGCGGTGGACAGATCACCGGCGGCATCCAGCAGCAGGAGGGCATGGAGCAGCCGATCTATTACTGGGACCCGATCATCGGGCCGAGCGGGATGGCGTTCTACACCGGCAGTCTGTTCCCGGCCTGGAAGGGCAACCTGTTCATCGGCGGCCACGGCACGCGCGACCTGGTGCGACTCGAGCTGGACGGCGAGAAGGTCGTTGGCGAGGAGCGGCTGCTCAAGGATCTGCAGCCGAAACCGGAGGCGATTCGGGACGTGCGGCAAGGACCGGACGGCGCGATCTACGTGCTGACGGATAGTAGCGCGGGACGACTGCTCAAGCTGGTGCCGAAGTAGATTTCTTACTTCTTCCGGTCGCCGGTATCGATTTTCCCCTGCAGCGCAGCGCCGTCTTCCATCACGAACGACGGCGCCGTGACGTCGCCTTCCACATCGGCCGTGTTCTTCAGCTCGACGCGCGTCATCCCGAGCACGTTGCCCTTGACCTTGCCGCTGATGATCACGGATTTCGCGGTGAGATCAGCGACCACCGACGCGGTGTCGCCAATCGTCAGCATGTGATCGCCGAGCTCGATGGTGCCGTGCACCTGCCCGTCGATGGTCAGGTCGGCGGTCGACACCACGTCGCCCGTCACGATCACTGAGCCGCCAATCCAGTTTGCGCGCCGCCGTTCTTCCATCCAGGTCTGCTCCCTTCCGCAATATCGGACAATCCCGCCACCGCTGCAGGCTTAGGCAATTCCGCGCCGATCGGCCGGCGGGAGGGGGGAGGTTGACAACCATCAATTAAATGAACGACCATTAATTTCTTATGGCACGCCCCAGAAACGCCGATGGCCAGCGCACCCGACAGGCCATCCTCGACGCGGCGCTCGACCTGTTCGCCGAGAAGGGGTTTTTCGGCACCAGCCTGCGCGACGTCGCCGCCGCGGTCGGGGTGCGCGAAAGCGCGCTCTACAACTATTTCGCCAGCAAGGACGCGCTGTTCGATGCGCTGCTGTCGGCCCACGAACATTCGAAAGCCGAGCGGCTGTCGCTCATCGGCGACGGCCCCATCACCGACGGCCGCGCCGTGCTGGTGCAGGTGGCCACCGCGATGCTCGAGGGCTTCACCGAGCCGCGCGAAGAGAAAATGTTTCGCATCCTGATGTCGGATGGCATGCGCCTGACGCGGACCGGCCGCATCAACATGTACGAGCGCCTCCATCAGGGCCGTGAGCAGCGGCACGACCTGTTTCGGCGGCTGATGCGCGACGGCTGGCTGCGCCAGGCCGACGTGATGATCGTGGGCATGGCGTTCGTCAGCCCGCTGATCACGTGGCGCCAGCTGCACGGCATCAACGCCGATCTGCCGATGGTCCGAAATCCTCGGGCCTTCGCCCGGCAGCATGTCGATCAGTTCCTGGCCGGCGCCGCCACGCCCGGTTGGCTCGAAGCGAAGCAGTTACCCCGCCGCGCGGTGCCGCGGCGCAAAGCGTCATGACGAGAGTAGGAGTTCCCGTGTTTCGCCCAGCGATCGTTCTCATCTTCGCCGCGTTGACGACGAGCGCATGCGGCGCCACCGCTACGGACGCCACTGCCGCTGCCGACGCGGTTGCGGTCACGGTAACCTCCGCCACCACCGCGGCCGAGCCGATCACTCGATTCATCCGCGTCAGCGGCACGCTCACGCCACAGGAAGATGCGGAAGTGGCCGCCGAGGTGGTGGGCCGCGTTGAAGCGACGCCGGTGGAACGCGGCAGCTTGGTTCGCCCGGGCGATCCGCTGATCCGCATTGCCGCCGCCGAAGCGGAGGCGCAGGCGCGCGAGGCACAGGCCAACGCCGCCCAGATCGAAGCGCGTCTCGGCCTCGCCGGCGGCGCCGCCTTCGATGTCGAACGGGTGCCCGAAGTGGCGAGCGCCAAGGCCTCCTACCAGCTGGCCCGCAATGAGTTCAGCCGCGCCGAGCGCCTCTACGAAGGCAAGCTCCTGTCGCAGTCGGACTTCGATCAGCGAGCGGCGCAGATGGAAGCGACCGAGCGCCAGTACGAGGTGGCGAAGAACGGCGCCGCGCAGCAGTACCAAGCGCTGATTGGCGCGCGCGCACGTGCGAGCGTGGCGCAGAAGGCGCTGGCCGACACCGTGGTGCGCGCGCCGTTCGCCGGCGCGGTCGGCGAGCGATTCGTGTCGGTTGGCGATTACGTCACCCGCGGTACCAAGGTGGCGTCGGTGGTGCGAATCGATCCGCTGCGGGTCGAGCTCACTGTGCCGGAACAATATGTCGCAGCCGTCGCGGTTGGCCGCGCCGTGTCCTTCGAAGTGGACGCGTATCCCGGCGAAACCTTCACCGGCAACGTCCGTTACGTCTCGCCGTCGGTCACCGCATCGACACGAGCGCTGACCCTCGAAGCGATCGTGCCCAACCCGTCGGGTCGTCTCAAGCCCGGTTTCTTCGCGACGGCGCGGATCGAAGAGGCCGAGAAGCGGCCCGGGGTCCTGGCGCCGGCCACCGCGATTCGCACCACCGCCGGCACGGCGCGCGTGTTCGTGATCGCCGGCGATCGCGTCGAAGAGCGCGTCGTGATGGCCGGCCAGGTGGTTGGTGATCGGGTCGAGATTATCAGCGGGGTGAAGGCCGGCGAACAGGTGGCGTCGAGCGGCGTCAATCAGCTCGTCGACGGTGTCCGTGTCGCGGTGAGGTAACCGATCATGCAGTGGCTCGCCGCCCTCTGCGTCAAGCGCCCGGTGTTTGCCTGGGTGCTCGTCCTGTCGCTGACCGTTGTCGGCCTGTACGCCTTTGGCCAGCTCGGCGTGGATCGGTTTCCCAACGTCGACATCCCGACCATCTCGGTGACCACGCGATTGCCCGGCGCCGCGCCGGAGCAGATCGAGACCGAGGTCACCGACAAGATCGAAGAAGCCGTCAATACCATCAGCGCGATCGACACGTTGAGCTCGAGCTCCTCTGAAGGGATCTCGATGGTGATCGTGAGCTTCAAGCTGGAGAAGAACGCCGACGTGGCCGCCCAGGAAGTGCGCGATCGCGTCAATCGTGTCATCCCGCAGCTGCCGCGCACGGCGCTGCAGCCGACGGTGGAGAAGCTGGACCCGACCGCGTCGCCGGTGATCACCGTCGCGGTGACCGCCGACAAGCCGGTCCGCGACATCACCGAGTTCGCCGACCGCGTGCTGCGGCGCCGGCTCGAGAGCTCGGACGGCGTCGGGCAGGTCGTGGTGATTGGCGGCCGCAAGCGCCAGGTCAACGTGTGGCTCGACCCGGCGCTGCTCCGCGCGCAGAAGCTGTCGGTCAACGAAGTGGCGCGCGCGCTGCAGTCGCAGAATGCCGACGTGCCCGGCGGGCGCCTCGACCAGGGCGCCACCACGGTGACGCTGCGCACGCGCGGCCGCATCGACAGCATCGATGGTTTCGGCGACGTCGTCCTGCGCGAGGTCAACGGCCACCCGGTGCGGCTTCGCGACGTGGCCCGGGTCGAAGACGGCATGGCCGAGCCGCGCACGCAGGCCAGCGTCAACGGCACCCCCACGGTGCTGCTGCAGATCCGCAAGCAGTCGGGCACCAATACCGTGGAAGTGGCCGCGAACGTCAAGCGGCGCCTCGCCGAGCTCGAGACGATTCTTCCGCCCGGCTACCAGCTCCGCATCGTCCGCGACGAAGCGCAGTTCATCGAGGCCGCCATCGGCGCCGTGCAGGAACACCTGATCATCGGCTCGCTGCTGGCCGCGATCGTCGTCTTCGTGTTCCTCAACAACCTGCGCTCGACGCTGATCGCGGCGATTGCCATCCCGACCTCGATCGTCGCCACGTTCGCGTTGATCTGGTACATGGGCTTCACGCTCAACATGCTGACGATGCTGGCGTTGACGCTGTCGGTCGGCATCGTGATCGACGATGCCATCGTCGTGCTCGAGAATATCTATCGCTTCATCGAAGAGAAGGGCATGCCGCCGATGCAGGCGGCGGTGGAAGCGACCCAGGAAATCGGCCTCGCGGTGATGGCGACCACGCTGTCGCTGGTGGCGATCTTCGCCCCGGTGGGCTTCATGAGCGGCATGGTGGGCCGCTTCATGGCGAGCTTCGGCCTCACCATGGCGTTCGCGGTGCTGGTGTCGTTGTTCGTGAGCTTCACGCTCACGCCGATGATGTCGGCCTACTGGCTGAAGCCGCCGGCGAAGGGGCACGAGGGCGAGTCCAAGCACAACCGGTTCTTCGAGCCGCTCGATCGCGCCTACATGCGCATGCTCGAATGGGCCATGGCGCATCGCGGCCTGGTTGCCGTGGGCGCGGTGGTCGTGCTGCTGTCGAGCGTGCCGCTGTTCCGCGTGACCGCGGTGAACTTCACGCCGGAAGACGATCAGTCGCAATTCGACATCACGTTGCGGGCGCCTGAGGGCACCAGCCTGGCGGCGATGGACGTCATCGCCAACCGTCTCGGCACGGTGGTTCGCCGCATTCCCGAGGTGGATTTCACGCTCACCACCGTCGCCGGCGATACCGCGGGCACGCTGAACACCGCATCGATCCTGGTGCGGCTGCACCCGATCGGGCAACGCGACCGCGATCAGTTCGCGATCATGTCCGAGGTGCGCGACCGGATCCTGCCGGACTACGTGAAGGCCGGCGTGCGCACGGCCGTCCAGCTTGGCGGCGGGCCCGGTGGCGGCGGTGGCGGCATCCAGTTCATGCTGCAGGGCCCGGACCTGAAGCAACTCGAGAAATACAGCGAGGCGCTGCGCGCGGAAGCCAGGCAGATTCCCGGACTCGTGGACGTCGACACCACGCTCAATGCCGGCAAGCCGGAGATGACGGTGTTGCTCGATCGCCCCAAGGCCTCCGACCTCGGCGTGCAGGTGGCCGATGCCGCCGACGCGCTTCGCCTGCTCGTGGCCGGCGACCAGGTGACGACCTACAACGAATCGGGTGAACAGTACGAAGTGCACCTCCGTGCAGACGAGGGTGAACGCGGCTCGCAGGATGCGATTGCCGAACTGCCGGTGCCGTCATCGCGGCTCGGCATCGTCACGCTCGACAACATCGCGACGTTTGCCGCCAGCGACGCGCCGGCGACCATCAACCGCATGGGCCGCCAGCGCCAGGTGACGCTGAACGCCAACATGCTGCCGGGCACCTCGCAGGCCTCGGCGCAGGAAGCGATTGCGGCCGCCGCGGCGAAACTCGACATGGGCCCCGAGTATCGCGCCGACTTCGCCGGCCGCTCACGCGAACTGAACCGCACCGCCACCGCGTTCCTGTCGGCGATCGTGCTGTCGTTCATCTTCATGTACCTGATTCTCGCCGCGCAGTTCGAGTCGTGGCTGCACCCGGTGACGATCCTGCTGTCGCTGCCGCTGACGCTGCCGTTCGCGCTGCTGTCGCTCATCATCTTCCAGCAGTCGCTCAACATCTTCTCAGGATTGGGCCTGCTGGTGCTGTTCGGCGTGGTGAAGAAGAACTCGATCCTGCAGATCGATCACGCCAACCAGCTGAAAGAGGCCGGCATGAGCACGCACGACGCGGTGATCCAGGCCAGCCGCGATCGGCTGCGGCCGATTCTGATGACCACGCTGGCGTTCGTGGCCGGCATGATCCCGCTGGTGGTGTCGAGCGGCGTGGGCGCCGCGACCAATCACGCCATCGGGTGGGTGGTAATCGGCGGACAGACCATGGTGTTGCTGGTGACGCTGATCGTCACGCCGGTCGCGTATTCACTCTTCGATCAGGTGAAGTTCAGGGCTAAGGTTCCAGACGTTTCCAAGTCTTCGTACGTAGAGGCGGGACTCTAGTCCCGCCTAGTACGTCTGACGCGCGACCCATTCGCGATAGAGCGAATCGACAGCAATGTAGCGGCCATCATCCTTGGTGATGATGTCCTGTCGGAGCAGGGCGGCGAGCGCGGCCTGCACCGTTGAGGTGCCCGGCAGCCGATGACGCGCCCGCACGTCAGCCGACATCAACTCCCTGCCTTCCTCGATCACCAGCGCGCGCAGCACGGCACGCTGCGGCAGCGTCAGGCGCTGCCACGATTCCTCGAACACCGTGTGCTGCTCGCCGAGCAGGCGGGTGAGCGTGGCATGCAGGTCGTCCATGCCGGCGGCCTTGCGCCCCGCGGCCTTCACGTCGTCCCACGTTTCGTGGGCCAGGCGCTGCACGCCGTAGGGCACGTTGGCCGCCAGATCGACGATGGCCTCGCCGAGGCCGGCCTCGGGACGGATGCCGCTGCCGGTGAAGCGTGCCTCGATGAACGCGGCAAACTCCTGCGCGTCGATCTTCTCGAGGCGCAGCGTCGGACCGGCCTTGTAAAACGGCCGCCGGGGCCCTAGCATGCGCTCCATCAACGATGGTTCCGAGCCGGAGAACACGTAGCCGACCTGGCGCTGGTCCTGCACCGCCGCGCGCAATGCATGCTCGACGGTCCCGCCGTCGAACGAGGTAATCGCCTGGAACTCGTCGAGGGCGATCGCCATGCGCTGGCGGCGTGCCGCAGCGATGCGCGCCGGCAGCGCGAATACTTCGGCGGCGACGCGCGCCGCGTCGCGCGCGGTCCTCGCCGCCGGAAACGCCAGCCGAAACTTGGTGCGCCCGCCGGCATCGGGGTGAGCATCGGCATTGAATCGCAGCTCGGGCCGGATCGCGCCCAGCAGATCGCCGGCCCAGCGCCGCAGCCGGCTGGCCGGCGTATCGGCGGCGACGAGCGCCTGCGCGTAGGACTCGAGGAAGCCGATGTAGGAGCTCGACGAGGCGACGGTCACCTCGACGGTGAGGATGTTCTGTTTCGCCAGGCCGCGCATCACGTCACGGACCAGCGACGACTTGCCGTAGCGGCGCGGCGAGATCAGGAACACCTTCTGGCCGGCGGCGAGGTCGCGGCCGAGCCGGGCCCGCTCCTCCTCGCGATCGGCAAATGCCGCCGCGGTGACGATCTCGCCGTAGACGAACGGGTTGTCGGCGCTCATTACGTCATTATACGTAATGATTACGTGAAACAACGTAATGTATGGGCGTCGCCGCGCTCGCGCTGATTTACGCCTCGTTCCTGGTCGTCGGCTGGCGGGCAGCCCGCCGGGCGGCGTCCGGTTCCGTCGAGAATTTCATGGTCGCGGGGCGGGCCATGCCCCTCTGGCTGGCCACGTTCACCATGACCGCCACCTGGGTGGATGGCGGCTACCTGCTGGGCACTGCCGAAGGCGTCTACCGCAGCGGCCTCGCCACCGGGCTCCAGGGCGGCGTCTGTTTCGGCATCAGCCTGCTCCTCGGCGGGCTGTTCTTTGCGCGCCGCATGCGCGCGCTCGAGTTTCACACGCTGATCGATCCGTTCGAGGCGCGCTTCGGGGCGAAGTGGGCGGTGGTGCTGTCGCTGCCCGCGGTGCTGGCGGAGACGTTCTGGAGCGCGGAACTGCTCGTCGCGCTCGGCTCCACGTTTGGCGTGATGCTCGGCATCGATCTCGTCACTGCCATCATCCTCTCCGCCGTCGTTGTCACGCTCTACACCATGGCCGGCGGGATGTGGGCCGTGGCCTACACCGACGCCTACCAGTTGGTGCTCGTTGGCATCGGGCTCGCGATCACGCTGCCGATCGCCCTGGATGCAGTTGGCGGCGCCGGCGCGGCATGGGCGCTCTTGCAATCGGCGCGGCCGGATGGCGCGTTGTTCCTGCCGCCTGCCCTGAGCGACGCTCGAGTTGTCGCAAGCGGAGTCGAAGGGCCGCTTCAGCCGATGGGGACGTGGACCACGCCGTCGATCGTCGCGTGGTGGGACGTCAGCATGATGCTGATGCTCGGCGGCATCCCGTGGAACTGCTATTTCCAGCGGGTCCTGTCGTGCCAGTCGCCGGACCGCGCGCGGGCACATTCGATCCTGTCGGGCCTGCTGACGATGATGTTGACGGTGCCGCCGCTGCTGATGGGACTGGTCGCCTTCGCCTATCCATGGCCGCCCGAAGCAAAAGCCTTGCTCGACGAGCAACCTGCGCACGCCATGCCGTTGATCTTCACGCACGTCGTGCCGCCGCTCGCGGGCCTGCTGGGCCTGGCCGCGATCATCGGTGCGGTGACGTCGAGTTTCTCGGCGTCGATCTTGTCGGCCGGGTCGATGTTCAGCTGGAACGTGTGCGGCCGGTTACTCAAGCCCGATCTGGCGCTCGGCGGCATGAAACTCGTGATGCGCGCGTCGATCGTCGCAATCGGCATCGGCGCGGTGTGGATGGCGCTCGAAGTGCAGAGCGTGCAGGCCCTGTGGTTCTTCACGAGCGACCTGGTGTTCGTGCTGTTGTTCCCGCAGCTGGTGAGCGCGCTGTTCGATCCGAAGGCCAACCTCGCCGGATCGGTTGCCGCATTCACGGTGTCGCTGGTCCTGCGCATCGGCGGCGGCGAGCCGTTGTTCAGCATCCCGGCGCTGATTCCGTATCCGGAGTGGGTGCCGTTCAAGACGCTGTCGGCGGCGGCTGGCATGATCCTGCTGCCGATAGTGTCGAGACTGACCGGGCACATCAAACCGCCACGGCCCTTGAGAAATATGTCTATGATTCGCCCATGAAGAAGCCCCTACTGACGATTGTGGCAAGCAGGCGCTGGCGGGCGGGACTAAAGTCCCGCCCTTACGTGCTGTTCATGGGCATACTGATCGCGGGCCTCAGCCTCGATGCGCAGCAGGGTGGTCTCGTGCCGGCTCCAGACCGCCGCGCCGGCGAGGGCGCGGGTCCATTCCCGACGCTGACCATCCGCAACGTGATGGTGATCGACGGCACCGGTGCGCCGCCGTTCGGGCCCGCCAACGTGATCGTCGAGAACAACCGCATCGCGCGGATCGTGAGTGCCGGCACGCCAGGCGTGCCGTCGCGCGAGCCCGCGCCGCCCGCCGCGCCGAACCTGATCGACGGCACCGGCATGTTCCTGATGCCGGGTTTCGTCAACCTGCACGCGCACCTCGGCGACGAGAAGAAGTCGCCGCAGAACGAATACACCTACAAGCTTTACCTGGCGCACGGCGTGACGACGATCCGCGGCGTCGAGCTGACCGCGCAACCGATGGCGCTGAAGGAGAAGGCGCGCAGCGCCGCCAACCAGATCGTGGCGCCGCGCATCTTCAACTACCAGCGCCCGGGCGCCGGCTGGGACAAGGGCGTCGTCGATACGCCGGAGAAGGCACGCGAGTGGGTGCAGTGGTGCGCGGCCAACGGGGTCGACGGTATGAAGCTCGTCGCCTACCCGCCGCACGTCATGTCGGCGCTGCTCGACGAGGCACAGAAGCACGGCCTGGGCTCCACGGCGCATCTCGAGCAGCGCGGCGTGGCGCAGATGGACGCGCTCACCGCCGCGAAGATGGGTCTCGGCACCGTGACGCATTTCTACGGCCACTTCGAGCCCCTGCTGCGCGATTACCGCGTGCAGCCCTGGCCCGAGGCGATGAACTACAACGACGAGCAGTATCGATTCGGCCAGGTGGCGCGGCTCTGGAACCTGATTCACGAACCCGGCGGCCCCGAGTGGAAAGCCTACCTGCAGGAGCACCTCACGCTCGGCACCGTCTTCGATCCGACGATGACGGCGTACGCGGCGGGCCGCGACGTGATGCGGATGCGCAACGCCGACTGGCACGACAAGTACACGCTGCCGTCGCTGATGGATTTCTACACGCCCAACCGCGAGAACCACGGCTCGTACTTCTTTGACTGGACGCACCAGGACGAAATCGCCTGGCGCAACTTCTACCAGGTGTGGTTCCGCCTGCTCAACGACTACAAGAAGATGGGCGGTCGCGTCACCGTCAGTGACGACGCGGCGTACATCTACAACACGTGGGGCTTCGGGGTGATCCACGAGATGGAGTTGCTGCTCGAAGCCGGCTTCCATCCGCTCGAGGTGATTCGCGCCGCCACGATGCACGGCGCCGAGACGCTGTTCGAACCCAAGGGCCAGCTACCGCAGTTCGGCATCGTCCGCGCCGGCATGCTGGCGGACCTGGTGCTGGTCGATCAGAACCCGCTGCAGAACATCAAGGTGCTCTACGGCACCGGCCACCTGCGCCTGAACGATCGCACCGGCCAGATGGAGCGCGTCGGCGGCGTGCGGTACACGATCAAGGACGGGATCGTCTACGACGCGAAGAAGTTACTCGCTGATGTGGCCGCGATGGTCGAGGCGCAGAAAAGACAGCGGGGGCAAAAGACCAGTCGATAACCAGGACGGTTACAAAGGTTACATGGTTACAGGGTTACAAGGTTCTCCGAAATGTTCTCTCTGAGAACCCTGTAACCCTTGAGAACCCTGTAACCCTTGAGAACCCTGTAACCCTGTAACCCCTGTAACCGTGTAACCGCTTTATTGCGGCCGATAGTGCAGCCACAGGTCTGGGTTCATCTGATCCCAATCACACTGCGGCCGGCTGAGGAAGTCCATCCCGGTGTCGCCGATCGGCGCGCCCGGGGGCGCGAAGGACGTCGGCATGAAACGCGCCGACAGCGCATCGTTCATGGGCCGTTCGATGAAGCGCTTGATGTCGGCCGCCAGCAGCGCGCGATGCGCGCGTTCGGCCTCGGCCTGCGAGCCGGTGCCGGGGGTCGCGTTGGCGGCGCGCTTCGCAAGCCCATTGAGCTTCAGTGAGCTAATCGCGCGCACCTGGGCGTTCGGCGCGACCGCGGCCAGCCACATCAGGCGGTCGACGAGGACGCGCTCCTCCGCGCGCCGCACTTCCGCTTCATACGACCCCGACGTCGGTTGATCGAACGTGGCCCTGGTCAGCCGATCGATCACTTCGCCGAGCCCTGGCAGCGACTGATCGACGGCCGACTGCGCCACCATGCGGGCGGCGCGATCCGGCTGCAGGACGAAGCCGA
This sequence comes from Acidobacteriota bacterium, assembly GCA_032155105.1. Classification (GTDB taxonomy): domain Bacteria; phylum Acidobacteriota; class Vicinamibacteria; order Vicinamibacterales; family UBA2999; genus 12-FULL-67-14b. Next base: position 1,516 of record JALDXK010000013.1, on the reverse strand, counting down.
TCGTCACGTCGGCCGCAATCGCCGCCGGGTTGACCGGGTCGAACCCTTCACCCGTGGTCCGCGGGAACAGCTCGCGATGCGTGCCGTAGCCAGGCGGCCGCGGCGGCAGCAGATCGAGAATGCGCTTCGGAATGGTCAGTTCCGACGGCTTGAGCGTGGCAGTCAGCGCGTCGATCGCCTTGCGCTGCATTTCGCCGCTGACCCATTCCACCGGCGTGCGATTGTCGCCGCGCATCGCGTAGACGAAATCCTGGCCGCCGATCGCCGACGCCGTGCTTTCCACCGCGTAGCGGTGATACATGTAAATCGGCACGAGCGGCTCTTCGATCATCACCGTCGGCATCCCGGTGCGGATGGTGTTGGTGCCGATGCGGTCGAGCGCGGCGCGCCGCACTTTCATGAGGCGGGTCAGCTCGTCGGTCTGGTCGGCGCCGTTGGTCCACTGATCGGCCTTCGGATGGATGTCGATGTCCTGGTTCGTGAAGTAGCGGTAATCGCCGGTCCACGCGTCGCTGATGATCTTGTCGAGCGCCGCTTCGTCATTGCCGCGGTTCGGGAACTCGCGGTAGCCCCAGTTGATGGCGATCTTGTCCCACTCGCCGATCTTCTGGTGATAGGCGCGGGCGAGGCTGATGGTGCCGTCGGCGGCCAGCTCGGCGAGCGCCACCGGATAGTCCATCACCGAGATCCAGCCCTTGCTGCTGTCGTAGTAGTTGTGGCCGAGGCCGAGCGTGTGGCCGACCTCGTGTGCCGACAGCTGCCGGATGCGCTGGAGTGCCGTTTCGTAGAGGACGGCCGGACGCTCGTTACCGTTGGTGTAGGGCGAGAGCAGCCCTTCGAAGATCATGTAGTCCTGGCGGTCGCGCAGCGAGCCGAGCGTCACCGTGGCCTTGATGATCTCGCCGGTACGCGGATCCGACACCGAACCGCCCGAGCTCCAGCCGCGCGTCGAGCGGTGCACCCAGTTGATCATGTTGTAGCGGATGTCCATCGGATCGGCGTCGCCCGGCAGTTCCCGGACGATCAACGCGTTGCGGAAGCCCGCGGCCTCGAACGCCTGGTTCCACCACATCGCCCCTTCGATCAGCGCCTTCTTCACGTCTTCAGGCGCGCCCGAGTCCACCCAGTATTCGATCGGCTTGATCGGTTCGCTGATTGCCGCATTGGGATCCTTTTTCTGGAGGCGATGTCGGCGGACGTAGCGGAACTGAATGTTCTCGCCAATCGGCTGGCTGTAGTCGACGAACGTGGCGCCGCCGTATCCCGCGCGGGGATCGTCGTGGCGCGGCGTGAACGTCGTGTGGTCCGGCAGCTGCACGAACGATGCATGCTCGCGCAGCGTCACCGCCTCGGGCGACGGAGTGACGCTGCCCACGGATCCCGTGAATAGACCGCCGCCGAAGCCGCCACCCCCACCGCCCCCACCGGCCGTCTGGCCAATCGGAATGGGACCCTGTGTCGGGCCGCCGCCGCCCCCGCCGCCGCCGCCCGTTGGCTCATTCACGAAGGTCAACGT
>JALDXK010000012.1:0-24244 GCA_032155105.1 Acidobacteriota bacterium | reverse complement strand
GGCGTAGGCCGTGACGCCGATGAGCATCGCCGCAACGGCGACGAGACCAGATAGGTGCCGCTTCATATGTCTCCTCCGTGCTGGCCGGCCTGAAGAGGCTCGAACGGCTGATCCTGGCGGGCGTGCGGCCCCAGGATCTCGACCTCAGTCCGATCGCGGCGATGACGCATCTCCACGAGGTCGACATCAGTGGTGTCCCGGAGTTCACCGTCGAACACTACGCGCGCCTCGCTGCGGCACTGCCGATAGCGGAGGGACGCTGTCTTCAGCCCTACAACAAGCTCGATGGCATCGGGTCGTGCAGTAAATGCAATGGCAGGATGGTGGTCTTGACCGGTGCGCCACCGCGCGCCCGCAAGGGACTATGCCCGGTCTGCAACGACAAGAAGGTCGCCGAGCACGTGGCGGTGTGGCAGGGTTTCAAGAAGGCGGCCAGTTCGCAACGAGCACGACACGAATAAGGTCGCGTGCCGCGTCTGGCCCTAACAAGGTCCGTACGCGCACGCCGGCTTCGTTGAAGTAGGGCAGTTCCGCAAGACGCTGCACCCTCAGCCCCCGCTCACGCTCCAGGCGATCGATGAACTCCACGGGCGCGACCATCAGCACGCGCTGATCCTGCGCCAGGAAGTTACGCGCCTGCTCGTCGTCGATGATGTCCGTGGTCTGGATGCGCGCGTAGAACACCAGGTTGCGCACGAACACGCCGTATGTGCCGACTGGTTCGGCGCCGGTACGATGTTCCGTGACGACTCGCGCCATCTGCTGCACCGTGTCGTCGCCGCCGCTCGACAACCCGCCGTACTGGATCGCCGGGAACGCGATGCCCGCCGCGATCGCCATCACCGCGGGCGCCGCCCGCCAGTTGCGCGACACCGCGACCACGATGACGAGCGCGCCCAGCGCGGCGATGATCGTCGAGGCGACGATGGTGAACATCGGTTGGACGTTGATCAGCAGCGGCTGCGCGCGGAACAGCAACGCGCCCAACGCGACCAGGAAGGCGCCGCCCAGGAAGGCGCCGACGACGACCGGCAGCGCCCGCCGCGGCATCGAGCGGGTGCCGCCGTACCCGCGCCACTCCTGCGTGCGCTCGACGATCGACGCGGCCAGCAGCAGCGCCAGCGGCGGCAGCACCGGCAGGACGTAGCGCGGCTGCTTGCCAACCGAGAGCGTGTAGAACACCAGCGGCAGCAGCGCCCACAGCATCAGGCGCAAGTCGATCGTGCCGATGTCGCGCCGCCGGCGCAGGAACTGCGTGACCGGCCCCAGCCAGACCAGAGCCAGCGGCGTCCACGGCAGCAGGCCGCCCGCCACCACCGGCAGGTAGAACCACCAGGGCCGCGGATCGTTGAAGCGATCGGTCGCAAACCGTTCGAAGTTGTCGCCGACGAAGAAACTTTCCAGGTAGGCGTTGCCGTGGTGCATCCACATCACCAGGTACCACGGCAGCGCGATCGCCAGCATGATCGCGAACCCGATCACGAGATCGATCGGCGTCAGCGCGATCGAGCGGCGTTCGATGGCGAGCACCGGTACGATGACCAGCGCGGGAATGATCAGGCCCACCGGACCTTTCATCAGGAAGCCGAGACCGAGCCCCACGGCGGCGAGGATGACGAACTTCCGCGGCGATCGTTCCGACTCGAGCGTCGATACGAGCGCCGCCCAGATCGACAGGGTGATGCAGAACGTCAGCGGCAGGTCGGGCAGGGCCATGCGCCCGATGCTGAAGTAGCCGAAGTTCGTGGCGACGATGGCGCCGGCCAGCAGACCGGTGGATTCGTCGTACCACCGCCGGCCGCACGCGGCCGTGATCAACACCAGCCCGAAGCCCGCCAGCGCCGCCCAGAATCTCGCGGCAAATTCGGTCGGGCCGAACACCAGGTACGTGGCGGAGGTCAGCCAGTAGTAGAGGATCGGCTTCTGAAAGCGCAGTTCGTAGTTGTAATACGGGGTCAGCCAGTCGCCCGAGGCCACCATCTCGCGGGCGGATTCGGCATAGAAGGCTTCGTCTGAATCGGTGATGGCGCCCCGTCCCAGTCCGGCGAAAAACGTCAGCGCTGCGAGCAGCAGGAGCGGCAGCGTGATGCGATGCACTTCTGTTATACTACCGGCAGTTTCAGCTGGATTTACCTCCGTTTAGCTCTTCGCGATCCGGCTCTAAAAATTTCTGTCTCGCGGACTTGCTCCGCGCCTCACCCGAACCTGAAAACTGAGTCACCCTTATTTGGACAGCCTGCATGCCTAGCCACAAGCGTCATGGACCCCGCGGTCAGCAACCCCCTCCCCAGCCGGATGTGGCCGCCGAAGCGGCCGAACACGCGCTGCAGGAAGGCAGGCGCCCGGGTCTGAACATCACCGACCTGAAGGAGATGACGATCCAGCACCTGACGCAGGTCGCGAAAGACCTGGACGTGGCCGGCGCCACCGGCATGCGCAAGCAGGAGCTGATCTTCCAGATCCTCAAGGCGCAGACCGAGCAGAGCGGGTTCATTTTTTCGGAGGGCGTGCTCGAAGTGCTGCCGGACGGCTTCGGCTTCCTGCGCGCGCCCGACTACAACTACCTGCCGGGTCCCGACGACATCTACGTATCGCCCTCGCAGATTCGCAAGTTCGATCTGCAGACCGGCGACACCGTCTCAGGGCAGATTCGGCCGCCCAAGGAAGGCGAACGCTATTTCGCGCTGATCAAGGTCGAAGCCGTCAACTTCGAAGCCCCCGACCAGGCCCGCGACAAGCTGTTCTTCGAAAACCTCACGCCACTCTATCCGCTCGAACGCGTCAAGCTCGAAACCGAAGCCGAAAACCTGTCGGCACGGGTCATGGACCTGATGACGCCGCTCGGCAAGGGCCAGCGCGGCCTGATCGTCGCGCCGCCGCGCACCGGCAAGACGATGCTCCTGCAGGCCATTGCGCAGTCGGTGGCGAAGAATCACCCCGAGGTGTACTTGATCGTGCTGCTGATCGACGAGCGGCCCGAAGAAGTCACCGACATGCAGCGCTCGGTCGAGGGCGAGGTGATCTCGTCGACGTTCGACGAGCCGGCGCAGCGTCACGTCCAGGTCGCGGAAATGGTGATCGAAAAGGCCAAGCGCCTCGTCGAGCACAAGAAGGACGTGCTGATCCTGCTCGATTCGGTGACGCGTCTTGCCCGCGCCTATAACACCGTCATCCCGGCGTCGGGCAAGGTGCTGTCTGGCGGTCTCGACAGTAACGCCTTGCAGAAGCCGAAGCGGTTTTTCGGCGCCGCCCGCAACATCGAAGAAGGCGGGTCGCTGACCATCGTCGCCACCGCGCTCATCGACACCGGCTCGCGCATGGACGACGTGATTTTCGAAGAGTTCAAGGGCACCGGCAACATGGAAATCCATCTCGATCGGAAGCTCTCCGACAAGCGCACGTTCCCGGCCATCGACATTCTGAAGAGCGGCACCCGAAAAGAGGAGCTGCTGATCCCGAAAGAAGACCTCAACCGCATCTGGGTGCTGCGCAAGGTCCTGAATCCGCTCTCACCCGTGGAAGCGATGGAGCTGCTGCTCGACAAGATGAGCAAGACCAAGGGCAACGCCGAGTTCCTCTCAGCGATGCAAAAAGGGTAGTCACGTAGGGGCGGGACTTCAATCCCGCCCGGAGACACACATGTCTGTCACGATCAAGGTTCGCCAGAACGGTTCGCTGCTCATCGAAGGTGAGGACGTCAAGCTGATCGACTGGACCGGCGCCGAATACGTGGTGCCCAAGAAGCCGTTCGCGCTGTGCCGCTGCGGGCAGTCGAAAGAGAAGCCGTTCTGCGACGGCTCGCACAAGCTGTGTGATTTTCAAGCAGCGGAAGCCGCGCCCGGGCCGAAAAAGATGCCCGACCCGCCACCGCCGGCCGGATAGCGCCGGCCGGATAGCCCCCGGCTTCAGCCGGGGGATCGATCACCCCCGGCCGGATAGCCCCCGGCTTTAGCCGGGGGATCGATCACAGCGCGGATTACAGCTTCGGGATCATCCAGGGCACGAGATACTGCTGAATCATCGCGAGGACGCCCATCAACGTCGTCAGGATCAAGCTGTGGACGATCACGCGGTTGAAGATTTCCCCCTCGCGCCCGACGGCGCCGACGCCTGCGGCGCCGACCGACAAATTCTGCGGACTGATCATCTTGCCCATCACGCCGGCCGAACTGTTGGTCGCACCCATCAGGATTGGATCCAGTCCGGATACGCGTGCGGTGGTGGCCTGCAGCGGACCGAACAGCGTGTTCGAGGAGGTGTCGGAACCGGTGAGGAATACGCCGAGCATGCCGAGCCACGCCGAGAAGAATGGGAACCACCATCCGGTGGCGGCGAGTGCCAGCGCCATCGACGAGGTCATCCCCGAGTAGTTCATGACCGTGGCGATCGACAGGATGAACGCGATGGTCACCACCGGCAGTCGCAATTGCGCGAACGTCTTCCGGGCCGCGACGCCGAGGATGCCAGGACTCGCGCCCGCGATGAGCATCGGGATGAATGCGATCAGCGTGGCGAACATCACCAGCGTGCCGGCGGTGGCGAGGAAGTCCAGGCGGTAGGTCAACGGGTACGGTGACGTCGTGGCAACGACCGGCGTGGTGCGCTGCACGAGCGCCGTCGGCTTGCCGTCGATCATCTGGTAGGCGCCCGGCCAGTTGAATTCCCACACTGGGAAGCGGAAGCCTTGCGGATCAACCGACGCCGGCTGTCCAATCCACGGCTCCGGGCACAGCCGGTTGCCGATCTGTCCGCACCGCAGGAACATCGTCACGTTGGCCGGGGGTTGCAGCTGCGACATCCCGGCGAAGTTGCCGATCTGGCCAATCAACACGGTAACAATCAGGATGCCGTAGGTGGCATAGGCGCGCCACACGCGCCCCGGCGTGTCGCGCGCGGTTTCGACCGGCGCCGTCACACCATCCGAGTAGGCATCGCTCGGCCGCCAGAACTTCAAGAGCAACGCGACCGACGCGAGCGAGAAGAGCGCCGCCAACGTGTCGGTCAGCTCCGGACCGACATAGTTCGACACCGCGAATTGCCCGATCGCGAACGACACGCCCGCCGTGAGCACGGCAGGCAGCACCGCGATCATGCGTCCCCAGCCCGCATACAAGACCACGAGATACGCCGGAATGATCAGCGAGAAGAAGGGCAGTTGCCGGCCGACCATCGCCGACAGCGCGCGGGTCGTTGTCTGCACGTCCTCGCCCAGCATCGGCGCCAGCAGGCCGCCAAGCGTGGTGACCGGAATGCCGAGCGAGCCGAACGCCACCGGTGCGGTATTGGCAATCAGCGCGAGCACGGCGGCCATGATCGGCTCGAAGCCGAGGCCGGCGAGCATCGACGCGGTGATCGCCACGGGCGCGCCGAATCCGGCGATGCCTTCAATCAAGGCGCCGAAGCAGAAGGCCACAAGCAACACCTGGATGCGTCGATCGGTGGTCAGGTGTGACAGCGACCGGCGGATCACGTCGAAGTCGCCGCTCTCAACCGACAGGTTGTAGAAGAGCACCGACATCACGACGATCCAGCTGATCGGCCAGAGCCCGAACGCCATGCCGTGGAGGGCCGCGGCCACGGTGAGGCCGAACGGCATGCCCCACACCAGCCAGGCGAGCAGCGCCGCGCTCGTGGCGCCGGCGATCGCCGACTTCCACGGCGCGAAGCGCCACACGGCAAGCATCAACGCCAGGAGTAGCGGTGGGATGGATGCGAGGAGTGCCGAAAGAAAGATGCTGCCGGCGACGGGACTATAGGACTGGAGGAAAAGGTCGCTCATCAACGCGACACTATAGTCTAGGTGCCTGGTGCCTGGTGCCTCGTGCCAAAGGGTGGGTGCCTCGTGCCGGTGCCGAGGTTAAGTGCGTCGGGCCCGTGCCGAGACCCAACCGTGGCACGAGGCGCGTTATGTTTCACGCAACGCCGACATCGGATCGATCCGCGAGGCCCGGCGAGCCGGGAGATATGCCGCGAGCATGGCCGCGGCGGCGATCAGCGCGGCCAGCAGCACCAATGGCACGAGGCTCATCGTCACCAGTCCGAAGAGGATCGATTGCATCACCTGGCCGATGCCCAAGGCCAGCACCACGCCGGCGATCGATCCGGCGATGGTGATCGCCACCGCGCGTGTGCCGATGGCGCGAATCACCTGCCAGCGGCCCGCGCCAAGCGCCATCCGCACGCCGATCTCCTGGGTGCGCTGCGTGGTCAGGAAGGCCATCAGGCTGTAGATGCCCAGCATCGACAACACCAGGGCGATCAGGGCGACCACGCCGAGCGCGCGCGCGATAAAGGTGAACCCGCCGGCCCGATCTTCCACCAGCTGTTCGAGCGAGGTCAGCGACGCGATCGGCTGATCGGGATCCATCGCGGCGACGGCGCGGCGAAAGTCGGCCGCCAGTACCATCGGATCGCCCACGGTGCGGATCGCAAAATCGCCGCCGTAGGTGCCCTGGCTCAGGGGCCGATAGATGGTCTCCTCGCGGCGCGCAAACCAGTTGTGGACGACGTCGCCCGATACGCCGATCACGCTGTACCACGGGCCGTCGTGCGCCAGCTTGAAGCGTTTGCCGAGGGGATCGTCATTCGGCCAGTAGCGCCGCACCAACGATGCGCTGACGACCGCCACCGGCACGGTGTCGATCCGATCGCTGTCTTCGAACCATCGGCCGCGCAGCAGCGGAATCTTCATCGCGCTGAAGTAGCCATTGGTGGCGATGCGATAGTTGACGTAGCGCGCCTCGGCGGGCTCCAACGCCACGCCTTCGGGGAAGAACGGCCGGCCGTTGTTGTTGAACCCGGACGGAATGTTGTTCACGATGCCGACATCGGTGACCGCCGGTATCGCCCGCATCGCGTCCATCACACCATGGTGGAAACGGCGCCGCTTCTCCGCATCGCCCCCATAGGTACGGTCGGGCAGGTTGATGGTGCCGACGAGCACGTTCTCCTTGTCGAAGCCCAGCGCGCCGTTGACCGTCTGTTCCGCGGCGGTGATCGCCAGCGCTGAGCCGAAGAGCAACGCCAGGGCGAGCGCTACCTGCGTGCTGGCGAGCGTACTGCGCAGCCACTGGCGCCGTCGTCCGGACGTCATGGTGCGCCCGGACTGTCGCAGCGTGTCGGACACCTGCGCGCGCATTGCTTGGATCGCCGGGATGAAAGAGAAGAACAGCATCGCGAACGTGCCGAGGGCCGCAGTCGCGAGGAACAGCGGCACGTCGACGCGAATGAACGCCCACCCAGGAATGAACCGCAGCACCGGCGCCGGGATCGAGGCCCGCGACAGCCCGAGGCCGATCGCCGTCAGCGGCATGGCGACGATCACCGCGAGGATCGACAGGAGCAGGCCTTCGAGCAGCGTTTGCGAGAAAATGCGCCGCCGGCTGGCGCCCAGTGCCAAGCGGACTGCATACTCCTGGCTGCGCTCCGCGCCGCGGGCCATGAGGAGATTGGCGATGTTGGCGCAGGCGATCAGCAGCAGCAATAACGCGAACGCCTGCCACAGGCCGATGAAGGGTCCGGCGCCGGGATCCGCCATGCCTTCCCGGAACGACATCACCAGCCCGAGGCGGTTCTTATTGGTGTCGGCGTAGTCGCGGCGCTGGGTCTCGATGATCGACAACAGCTCGGCACGGGCACTGTCGACGGTGTGCCCGTCGGCGAGGCGCGCCATCGCGCCATAGGTGGCCGTCCGCCGGTTGGCCCACTGCTCGTCGGTAAGTGCCAGCGGCGCCCAGGCCTCGGCGCCATCCGGAATGGTGAATCCCTGTCGCGCCACCCCCACGACTTCGAAAGGCTCGCCGTCGAAGCGTACCGTCTTGCCCACGATCGTCGGGTCGCCGCCGAAACGCCTTTGCCAGAGCGCGTGCCCCAGCACCACGCGGCGATCTTTGCCCGGCACGGCCTCGTCGTCGAGAAACTCACGTCCGAGCGCAGGGGGCGACCCGAGCATGGAGAAGAAACCGGGCGTGACCTTGAATGCGGCGACATCTTCCGGAATGTCGACACCCGAGAGGCTGGCGTCCCACCACAGATGCAGCGACCATTGCGACACCGACGTGGCGCGCGCCTTCCATTCGCGGAAGTCCGCCGCCGCGCTGTCTTCACGGTCGAAAAACGTGTCGTCCGGCGCCTTGGTCGTGACGACCAGCAGCCGATCGACACCCTCGAACCGATAGGGACGCAGCACCAGCGCATCCATCAAGCTCAACGTCGTGCTGTTGGCGGCGAGCGCCGTGCCGAGCGTCAAGATGACGACGGCAGCGAGGGCAGGACGCTGCGTGACGGAGCGCCATGCGTACAGGATGTCGCGCGTCAGGCCGGTCCACGAGCCGCCGTCGGTGTCGTGCTCGGCAATCGCGATCCATCGCACCGGCGGCTTGCGCCGGAGCAGCCTGTAGGTGCCATAGCGGACCGCCACGCCGAGGCTCTGTCGAAAGTGCCAGCGGCGAGCGCGGGCGGGTCCCACCCTCCGTACCTGCCGCGCATGCTCTTCGCGCAGATCGCCAATGATCGCGTCGCGATGCTCGGGATCGCGCACCACCAACGACAGCACCTGTTCGGCGACGCTCATGAGTTCTCCAGGATGGATTCGAGCCCCTTGGTCATGCTGCTCAACGCCTCGTGCGTCGCGCGGATGGCCTTCAGGCCCGCCGGCGTGACCGTGTAGTAGCGCCTGGCCTTGCCGCCGCGTTCCTCGGTTGCCTCGCCCATGCGCGAGCGCAGGCAGCCCTTGGACTCGAGGCGATCGAGCCCCGTGTACAAGGCGCCGCGCGCCACCGGACGGCCGGTGCGCTCGTCGATCAGCTCACGGATGGGAACAGCATAGGCCTCCTCCTTGAGATGGAGGACGGCTAGCAGGACGGCGTACTCGAATTCCCCGAGGTAGATGGGTGGCATGACTGCATTGCAGGCTAAACCAATGCCTGCATTGCAGTCAATTACGCGGAAGGCCGATCAAAAGTTCACTCACCAGAGGCGGGCCTACAGATTCACGGCCCGGGGCGCCGCAAACATGGCCCGCAATTCGTCGCCCTCCATGACCTCTTTTTCGAGCAGGAAGCGGGTGACCCGTTCCAGGATGTCTCGGTTCTCGCGCAGGACCCGCCGCGCCTCGTTGAGGGCGTTGCCGACGATCTGTTTGACCTCTTCGTCGATGATCCGGGCCGTCTCTTCGCTGTAGTTCCCGCGCTCGGCGGGCATGCCCAGGTCGAGGAACCGGCCGCGGCGCGACTGGTCGTAGTTCACCGTGCCGAGCTTCTCGCTCATGCCCCATTCGGTGACCATCGCGCGCGCCACGTCGGTGACGCGCTGCAGGTCGTTCTGCGCGCCGGTGGAAATCTCGCCCACGGCAATTTCCTCCGCGGCGCGGCCGCCGAGCAGGATGGCGAGCTGGTTGAGCAGATCGCCTTTCTGCATCAGGTAACGATCCTCGAGCGGCAGCTGCATGGTGTAACCGAGCGCGCCGAAGCCGCGCGCGACGATCGAGATCTTGTGGACCGGATCCATGTTCGGCAGCACGCTGGCCACAATGGCGTGGCCCGATTCGTGGTACGCGACGATCTCGCGCTCGCGCGTGCTCATCACGCGCTTCTTCTCGAGCCCGGCCACCAGGCGATCGATCGCCTCGTTGAAGTCGCGCATTTCCACGGCCTTGGCGTCGCGCCGCGCGGCCAGCAACGCCGCCTCGTTGACGAGGTTGGCGAGATCCGCGCCGGCAAAGCCCGCCGTCCGCACCGCCACCTTGCGCAGGTCTACCACCGGATCGAGCTTGACGTTGCGGACGTGGATCGCCAGTACCTCTTCGCGGCCCTTGACGTCGGGCTTGTCGACCAGTACCTGCCGATCGAAGCGGCCGGGCCGCAGCAACGCCGCGTCGAGCACCTCGGGGCGGTTGGTCGCCGCCATGATGATGATCGCCTTGCGCGCGTCGAACCCGTCCATCTCCGCCAGCAGCTGATTGAGTGTCTGTTCGCGCTCGTCGTGGCTGCCGATCGGGCTCTGCACGCGCGCCTTGCCCAGCGCGTCGAGCTCGTCGATGAAGACGATGCAGGGCGCCTTGGCTTCAGCCTGTGAGAACAGGTCGCGCACGCGCGCTGCGCCCACGCCGACGAACATCTCGACGAACTCCGAACCGCTCAGGCTGAAGAACGGCACCTTCGCTTCGCCCGCCACCGCACGCGCCAGCAGCGTCTTGCCGGTGCCCGGCGGGCCGACGAGCAGCACGCCCTTCGGGATCTTGCCGCCCAGGTTCGTGAACTTGCGGGGGTTCTTCAGGAACTCGACGATCTCGCGCAGCTCCTGCGCGGCTTCATCCACGCCTGCCACGTCCTGGAACGTCGTCTTGACGTCGTCTTCGGCGTAGATCTTGGCGCGGCTGCGCGCGAACGACATCACGCCGCCCTCGGCGCCGCCCATGCGGCGGAAGAAGAACGACCACGCCGCAATCAGCAGCAGGATCGGCAACACCCAGCCAAGCACTTCGGGCAGCCAGCGGCTCACCAGCTCACCCGAGTACTTCACGCCCGCCTGGTCGAGTTCTTCCACGAGTTTCGGGTCTTCAATGCGCGTGGTCGAAAACGTGGTGGCGCCGTTCTCGGCCTTCTTGAGCACGCCGTGAATGACCGTGTCGCCCACCTGGACTTCGGCGACCTGGCCGCTTCGGACCATTCCCTTGAATTCGCTGTACGAAATCTGGCGGCCCGCCGGCGCGAGGAAAAACGCCTGGCCAATCGCCAGCAGGGTCAACACGCCCAGCACCCACCACAGCGCGGTGGGTTTCGGCGACTGCTGCCGGCGTTCTTTGCCGCCGGGCGGCAGGGAAGGGCTAGGCATGAACCGTCTGACCTTTCGTGAAGCTCAGTTCGTCGCCGGTCACGTCCACCGAGATGGTGTCGCCCTCGCGGAACTCGCCGTCGAGCACCCGCAAGGCGAGCGGATCCAGGAGCCGCCGCTGCAGGGCGCGCTTGAGCGGACGCGCCCCATACACCGGATCATAACCCTCGCGCACGAGGAAGTCTTTCGCGCCCTCGCTCAGCTCGACCGTGATTTTCCGCTCGCTCAGGCGCTTCAGGAGCCCGCGCAGCTGGATTTCGACGATTTGCTTGATGTGGTCCTGCTCCAGCGAATGGAAGAACACAATTTCGTCGATGCGGTTGATGAACTCGGGCCGAAAATGCGCGCGCAGCGAATCCTGGTCGCGCACGTTCGAGGTCATCACAACCACGGTGTTGCGGAAGTCCACCACGCGGCCCTTGCCGTCGGTGAGCCGCCCGTCGTCGAGCAGCTGCAACATCACGTTGAGCACCTCGGGGTGGGCCTTCTCGATTTCATCGAACAGCACCACCGCGTACGGACGGCGCCGCACCGCCTCGGTGAGCTGGCCGGCCTCGTCGTAGCCGACGTATCCCGGCGGCGCGCCGATCATGCGCGACACCGTGTGCTTCTCCTGGTACTCCGACATGTCGATGCGAATCAGCGAGTGCTCGTCGTCGAAGAGGAATTCGGCGAGCGCGCGGGCCAGCTCCGTCTTGCCGACGCCGGTCGGGCCCAGGAAGATGAAGCTGCCGAGCGGGCGATTGGGATCCTGCAGGCCGGCGCGCGCGCGACGGATGGCGTTCGCGACGGCGCGGATCGCCTCCTCCTGTCCGACCACGCGCTGGTGCAGGCGCTCTTCCATCCTGAGGAGCTTCTGGACTTCGCCTTCCATCAGCCGGCTGACGGGAATGCCGGTCCACTTGCCGACCACTTCGGCAATGTCCTCTTCGTCGACCTCCTCCTTGAGCATGCTCTTGGCCTTCTGTAGTTCCTGGAGGCGCCCTTCCCACTGCTTGATCTCCGCTTCGAGCTGCGGCACCTGGCCGTACTGGAGCTCCGACGCTTTCGCGTAGTCGCCGGCGCGCTGCGCGTGCTCGACTTCGAGCTTGACCCGCTCGAGGCGCTCCTTCAGTTCGCGGCCCTTCTGGATCGCCTCCTTCTCCTGCTCCCAGTGCGCGCGGAGTTCGGTGGCCTGTTCCTTCAGGTCGGCGAGTTCCTTCTCGAGCCGCAGGAGACGATCCTTCGAGGCCTGATCCTTCTCCTTGCGTAACGCCTCGCGCTCGATCTCGAGCTGTATCGTCCGGCGCTGCACTTCGTCGAGCTCGACCGGCACCGAGTCGATCTCCATGCGCAGCTTCGATGCGGCCTCGTCCATCAGGTCGATGGCCTTGTCGGGCAGGAAGCGGTCGGTGATGTAGCGATGCGAGAGCACCGCCGCCGCCACCAGCGCGGAGTCCTTGAACTTCACGCCGTGGTGAATCTCGTAGCGCTCGCGCAGGCCGCGCAGGATGCTGATGGTGTCTTCGACCGTCGGTTCGTCGACGGTCACCGGCTGGAAGCGGCGCTCGAGCGCGGCGTCTTTCTCGATGTACTTCTGGTACTCGTTGAGCGTGGTGGCGCCGATCGTGTGCAGCTCGCCGCGCGCCAGCATCGGCTTGAGCATGTTGGATGCGTCGAGCGATCCTTCCGACGCACCGGCGCCGACGACCGTATGCAGTTCGTCGATGAACAGGACGATCTGGCCGCCCGAATCGACGACTTCCTTGAGCACCGCCTTCAGGCGATCCTCGAACTCGCCGCGGTATTTCGCACCGGCGATGAGCGAGCCCATGTCCAGCGTCACCACCTGCTTGTTCTTCAGGCCCTCGGGCACGTCGCCGCGCACGATGCGCTGGGCCAGCCCCTCGACGATGGCGGTCTTGCCGACGCCAGGTTCGCCGATGAGCACGGGATTATTCTTCGTGCGGCGCGACAGCACCTGGATCACGCGTCGTACTTCTTCGTCGCGGCCGATCACCGGATCGAGCTTGCCCTTGCGCGCCAGCTCGGTGAGATCGCGGCCGTACTTCTGCAACGCTTCGTATTTGCCTTCGGGATTCTGATCGGTCACGCGCTGGCTCCCGCGCACCGACGTCAACGCCTCGAGCACGCGCTCGCGGGTGATGCCGTGGGCCTTCAGCAGATCGTTCGCCGGCGACTTGCCGGGCTCGCGCAGCAGGCCCAGCAGCAGGTGCTCGGTGCTGACAAACTCGTCCTGCATCGACTTGGCGTCCGCCTGCGCCGCGTCGATCATCACGCGCAGGCGCGGCGAGATTGTCGGTTCCGATCCGCCATGGGCGCGCGGCTGGCGGTTCAGGTGCTCCCGCCCCGAGCGCGCGGTCGCCGCCGGATCGACACCCAGCTTGCGCAGCACGCTGGGCACGACGCCGCCGTCCTGTTCGGCCAGCGTGACGAGCAGGTGCTCGGGTTCAATCTGCGCGTGATTCAGCTCCGACGCCAGCGACTGGGCGCCAACGACGGCTTCCTGTGCCTTCTCGGTGAGCTTGTTAAGGTTCATGGCTCAACTCTCAACTGATGACCGCCGACTTCACTCTTAACTCTTGACCGTCGACTGCTGACTGTTGCGCAGCGCCTCGTAGTGCTTGCGCTCTTCTTCGGACAACGTCTTCGGGATCTCGACCTCGACGTTGGCGTAGAGATCCCCGCGTTCATCGGGCTTGCCGACGTTCGGCAGGCCGTGGCCGCGCAACCGGAATTTCTGGCCGCTCTGCGTACCGGCCGGCAGCTTGAGGCGCAGGGTCTTCGATTCGGGCGTGACCACGTCGACCTCGCCGCCGAGCACCGCTATCGGCACCGGCACGCGGGCCCGCGTATACACATCGCGGCCCTTCACGTCGAATACCGGGTGCGGCTTCAGTTGCACCCGCAAGTACAAATCGCCGCTCGGGCCGCTGCCGGCGCCGCGGCCGCCTTCACCGCTCACGCGCACACGCGACCCTTCCGTCACGCCGGGAGGAATGCGCACCTCGACGGTTCGCGAATGTCCGTCGTGGCGCAGTTGCAACCGCTGCACGCTGCCGCGGATGGCATCCTCCAGATCGAGTTCGAACGGATGCTCGACGTCCTCGCCCTTCCGGCTGCGGGCCCTGCCGCGCGCCCGCGCGCTGCCGCCCATTGGGTCGCTGCCGCCCGTGCCGCCGAAAAAGGTGTTGAAGAAATCGGAGAACGGGCTGTCGCCGCCGGCGCCGCCGAACATTTCCGCGACTTCCTCTTCGGTCATCGTGCGAAAGCCGGAACCGCCGCCGCCACCGGCACCCCGCGCACTCCACTGGCCGCCAAACGGCGCACCACCGTAGGCCCCCGCCCCTGGCGGCGCGTTCTCGTAGGCGCGCCAGTTCGCGCCCAGCTCGTCGTACTTCTTGCGCTTGTCCGGATCGCTGAGCACCTCGTTGGCCTCGTTCACGTCCTTGAACTTGGCCTCCGCGCCCTTGTCGCCAGGATTGACGTCGGGGTGGTACTTCCGCGCCAGCTTCCGGAACGCCTGCTTGATCTCCTTCTCACTGGCGGTCTTGGAGACGCCAAGGACGGAGTAGTAGTCCTTGAAATCCATCACTCCACGTCGCCCCCGCTCCGCCCTGAGCGAGCGTCTCGTGTTGCGCGGAACAGGAGACGCGAGTCGAATGGGTCCAGGCCCAGCATCGCCGCCAACTGATCCATCTCCCTCATCAACTGCCGCCGCTTCGAGCCGCGCTGCAACGCCTCGGGGCGCATCAACGGCCGAATGCGCTGCATCGCCTCGGCGACCGACAGCAATTGCTGAACGCCTGCAAGATTGACTCCCGCGTCGTCCACCAAGCGCTTGATGAAGCGGAGCCGCTCGATCTCGTCGTGTGAATACAGGCGCATGCTGCCGACGGTGCGCGCCGGACGCACCAGGCCGAGGCGCTCGTACTTGCGCAGCGTCTGGGGATGCATGTCGAGCATCCGCGCCGCGACGGAGATGAAAATCAGGTCCGAAGTTGACACGACTCAAATGTACGGCTTGATATGAGTCGTGTCAACTCAGCCTAGGGCTGTTAGATCTTTCTTGCAGCCAGAACGGCCTTGACGAGTTCTTCGGGAATGTCGGCGGGGAGCTCGTCGCTCATCTCACCGCAGGCGATCTTGCCGACCTTGATGGTCATCTCGTATTGCACGAGATACTCGTGGCAATTGGTGCACTTACTGAGGTGGAACTGGAAGTGTTCCCGGCGCTCGGAGGGGAGATCACCGCTGACGTATTCGAAGAGGAAGTCCGCGAGTTCCCGGCACTTCATGCGCGTTCCTTCATGAAATGCGGCGCCAGCATGCTGCGCAGTGCCTGGCGGGCACGGTGCAGCCGGATCTTGGTGGCGTTGACAGTCAGCCCAAGCATCTTCGCGGTTTCCTCGGTATCCAATCCTTCGATGTCGCGTAGCACGAGAACGGTACGGTAGCTCTCGGGCAGGGCGTCGATCTGTTTCCGCACCAATTCCCGGTTTTCAGCCCGCTCCATGGCCTTGTCGACCGGTTCTTCCCAGCTTTGGAACCGTTCCTCGAAATGCCCGTCCTCGAGGAATCCGGGCAGCATCGAATCGATGGGCTGCTCCGGCTTGCGCTTCCGGGTCCGCAGCTTCATCAGCGCGGCATTCACCGCGATCCGGTGGAGCCAGGTGGACAGCTTCGCGTTGCCCTCGAACTTATCGAGGCTGCGAAACGCGTTCATGAAGGCATCCTGGACGACGTCACGCGCATCTTCTTCGGTGCCGATGATGCGCCGCGCGACCGCGAGCAAACGGCCGCCGTACAGCCGCACCACCTGCTCGAACGCCGCTTCGTCGCCGGCGCGCAGCTGAGCGATGAGTCCAGTCTCATCGTCAACGGGGGTCGCGCTGGCCATCGTTCGAGACTATCACACGGATTTGGCATCATGGTTGCTAGGTCTACAGCGAGTTATGGCCACACCCGCCCCCAGCAGGCAGGCCAGCTGATCAGATGATTGGATGATGCCGATGCTTGCCGATAAACCCATGGCCGACCTAACCAGTCCCTCCATCTCGCCCGTTTCCGTGCCTCGACGGTTCAAGATCCTTGTCGTCCACGACAACCACGACTCGGCGCTGAGCCTCTCCATGATGCTGTCGATCATGGGCCACGATACGCGTACCGCACACGATGGCGAGACCGCCGTCAGCACCGCGGAAGCGTTCCTTCCCGAGGTGGTGCTCCTCGACATCGGCCTGCCGAAGTTGAACGGCTACGAGGTGGCGCAGCGGATTCGCGAGCAGGCCTGGGGCCAGTCGATGTTCCTCATCGCCGTCACCGGGTGGGGTCAGGACGAGGACCGCCAGCGATCGAGCGAGGTGGGGTTGAACGTCCACATGGTGAAGCCCGTCGAGCCGTCGGAACTGGAAAAGCTACTGGCGGCCCTCCCGACCGACTAGCCTGGCCACGCGCGAGTTCGCAGAAAGTACGTAAAATGCTGACCTGTGATTGGCAGGTGGCTACCTATGCGTACGACGACACTTCGGATTCTTCCCGTTCTCGCCCTCATCACTGCTGTTGCGATCGCCGCGATTGACGCCGCGGCGCCAGTTGTCCTCCGACCTGCGCAGCCCGTAGGTGGACCTGTCCACCGTAGCGCATGGCGCGAAGGTGGAAGCACGCAGCGCGAAGGTGGAATGCCGCGCGCCACGCCGGAGAGCATCGGCATGTCGAGCGATCGCCTTCAGGCGGTCACGGCGTTGCTGCGGCAGTACGTCGCCGATCGAAAGATCACCGGCGCCGTTGCCGCCGTTGCCAGGCGAGGCAAGGTCGTGTACCTCGAGCCGGTCGGCCTTCAAAGCCTCGAAACGAAAGCGCCGATGACCGAAGCCACGCTGTTTCGCGTCTACTCGATGACCAAGGCGGTGACGGCCGTCGGCGTGATGATGCTCGTCGAGGAAGGGAAGCTCAGGCTCCTCGATCCCGCGTCGAAGTATCTGCCCGAGTTCAAGAACGTCACGGTACAGGACGGCGGCACTGGCGCCCCGCGGCCGCCGGCGCGTGAGATTACCATCCAGGATCTCCTGCTGCACACGTCCGGGTTGAGCCATCGCACATCGGACCTTTATCGCGAACGCCAGGTGCGCTCGCGCAGCATTGCCCTGCCGCAGTTCGTCACCAACGTCACCCGCGCGCCGCTGCTCGAAGATCCCGGCACGCGGTTCCGTTACAGCGAAGCCACCACGGTGCTCGGCCGCGTGATCGAAGTGGTGTCGGGCAAGAGCTTCGATGTGTTCGTGACCGATCGCATCCTCAAACCGCTTGGCATGACCGACACCACGTTCTGGGTTGAAGGCGACGCCCGGCAGCGTCTCGCCACGGTGTATCAGCGCGGCCAGGACGGCACACCCGCGCCGTTCGAGATCGAGGAAGTGCCGTTCACGCAGAAGCCGGCGCTGATGGAAGGCGCGGTTGGGCTCGTGTCCACCGCGGGCGACTTTCTCCGGTTCAGCCAGATGCTCATCAACAGGGGCCAGCTCGATGGCGCGCGGCTGCTCTCGGCGGTCACTGCCACGGCGATGATCAAGAACGCGTTACCCGACGCGATTCTCCAGGCGCGCGGCGGCGCGGTCGGGTGGGGACTCGCGAATGTCGATGTCGTGGTCGGACCAGGATCGCGCGGCTACCTCACGACCATTGGCGAATACGGGTGGGACGGCTCGGCGGGGACGTTCTTCGCCGTTGATCCTTCCAGGGAGTTGGTGGTCATGCTCTTTACGCAGAACCTGCCAGCGAACCCTGATGGCTTGCGGCAGAAGTTCAAGGCGGCGATCCTGCAAGCAATCGTCGATTGAGGTCCATACGCACGATGTTGCTGGCGGTGGCCGTCGCGTTCGTCACGACGGTTTCCCGGACCGTGCATTTCTCCTCAACGTGTATGGCAGCGCTACAACGAGTGAAGATTCCGGCGTGTGCCAGCTGATCAGTCCTATTACGGCCGCGCTTGAAGCGGGGCCATATAACCCTGCCCCCCGAAGCCTTGGCGAAGGGCGGGCATGAGCCTTGCTCCTTAAGGGAGCATGGTTCTCCGATTCCTTACCAGCCTCTTACTATCGTCAGTTCTTACGGTCGTGCCGGGGTCGGCTCAGCAGAAGCCGAAGAAGGCGCATGCGCCGGCGCAAGACATGCTGCCCACGCAGGTGCTGCTCGATCGCGCGGGTTTTTCGCCCGGTGAACTCGACGGGCGTGGCGGACGGAACACCAACACCGCGATTCGCGCGTTCGAGAAAGCTACCAGTACCACGATCGCCAGCGCGCTCGCCGCGACCTCCGATCCGGCGACGATCACGTACACGATCACCGCCGCCGATGCGGCCGTGCCGACCGTGCCGCGCATTCCTGAAGACATGATGGAGAAGGCGAAGCTCAAGAAGCTCGAGTACACCTCGGTGTTGGAGATGCTGGGTGAGCGCTTTCACGCCTCGCCGAATCTCCTGAAGCGACTGAACCCGTCCGCGAAGTTCACCGAAGGCGAGCAGGTCACCGTGCCCAACGTGAATGTCGTCTCCGAAGCCGAAGGCAAGCCGGTGCCGAACATCGTCGTCACCGTCTCGAAGCAGGCATCGGCGCTGACGGTAACCGATGCCTCGGGCAAGGTGATCATGCACGCGCCGGTCACGAGCGGCAGCCAGCACGATCCGCTGCCGATCGGATCGTGGACGGTCACCGCCGTGGCGCGAAACCCGAGTTTCAACTACAACCCCGACCTGTTCTGGGATGCCGATCCGAAACACGCCAAGGCCAAGGTCCCCCCGGGACCCAACGGGCCAGTCGGCCTCGTCTGGATTGATATCAACAAGCCGCACTACGGCATTCACGGCACGCCGGAGCCCGGCACCGTGGGCCACACCGCGTCGCACGGCTGCGTTCGCCTGACGAATTGGGATGCCCTCAAGCTTGCCGCGATGGTGGGTAAAGGGACCAAGGTGGAGTTCATCGAGTAATGCCACACCAGGCGCAAAGAACGCACGGCGCTCGAGGCTCCGCTCCGGCGGGCACGTCGTGGCTCGTCTTCGCCGCCTCGGTCGGATTTCTCGCCGGCATGTTGGTGATGGCCGCGGTCGTCGCCATCTTCCCGTCGGGCGCGGCGCTCGTGACGAACGTGCCGGTCGAAGCGGCGTCCACCGAGATCGAGGTCAAGCCGAGCCGGAAGGAAACGCCGCCGCCCGTAACGTCACCGCCCGCGCAAACGGTTGCGGCGCCGCCCGCAGTGTCGGCGAACCCGTTCGAGGATTTGCGCCAGCGGAATCTCACGCTGCCGGTGCAAGGCATCAAGAAAGAAGACCTGCGCGACAACTTCAACGAGATGCGCGGCGGCTCGCGCCGGCACGAAGCGATCGACGTGCTCGCTCCTCGCAACACGCCGGTGCTGGCGGTGGAGGATGGCAAAATCGCTCGCCTGTTCCTGAGCGAAGCCGGCGGCATCACCATCTACCAGTTCGATCCGACCGAGAACTACGTGTATTACTACGCGCATCTCGAACGGTACGCCGAGGACTTGAAGGAAGGCGCGAGCGTCAGGCGTGGAGACGTGATTGGCTACGTCGGCACCACGGGCAATGCGCCGCGCGATACCCCGCATCTCCACTTCGCCATCTTCAAGATGGGCGACGAGAAAAAGTGGTGGGAGGGGACCGCGATCGATCCCTATTCGGTCCTCAGGTAGGTCGCCCGGGTTTCTTCCAGGCTTTCTACGATCCTCCTGGCAAACGCCTCAGGCGTGATCACTTTCGCGGCCGGCCCGAAGCCCATCACCCAGGCCTGCAACTCCCAATCGATGACCACGTTGAGCGTGAGGCGCAGGCGTCCATCCGGCAGGTCGTCGATGGTCTGCGACGCGTGCCATTCGCGCTCGCGCACGTACGGCGCTTCGGCGGCGCTGAATTCGATCACCACCGTTTCCGGCGTGCCGGAGAACGCGCCGAGCGAATGCGGGAACACATCCGGCTCAGTGGCAACCGGGCTGAACGATTCCTCGAGCGCCACTGCCTGTTCGATGCGCTGGGTCGCGAACGTGCGCATATCGCGGTAGTCGGGCACGTAGGCTTGCAGGTACAGCCCGCCCTGTGCGTAGGCGAGCCGGTACGGCTCGACGATGTAGTCCTTCACCTGCTGGCTGGAGAAGGAGTGGTAGCGCATGCGAATGCGGCGGCGGGAGAGAATCGCCGACATCAGGGCGTCGATGGCCCTCGCCGATCCCGCGTCGCGCGGGCGCGAGGCGTGTTCCTTCGCGCCAAGCGCGTCTGGCAAGCTCTCGATGAACTTCCACATCGACGGCGGCAGCGCCTCGTACAGCTTGTCGAAGGCGGAGGCGAGGCTCTCGCGGAACGGGCCACCGGCCACGGCGGTCAGCACCGTTCGGCTCAGGTGAAGGGCGCACAGCTCCGACAACGAGAAACCCGCCGAGGCTACCCCCCGGAAGACTTCTCGATTCAATTGGTAGACCGTCTTGCCGTCGCGCTTTGAGGTCTCGATGGGGAAGCCCGCCTGGCCGAGCGCGTCGAGGTCGCGGCGGATCGTCCGATCCGAGACGCCATCTCCTGCAGTTTCTTGAGCTTCCGCAAGCGTGAGCCCGCGGGCCCGGCTTTCGAGGGCGAGCAGGATCCGCCATTGGCGGACGATTTCAGAGTGTCTTTCCATCTAGATGGCGACCCTAAGCCCAGCGGTACGGGATATGCACCGTCATGCATCGGAGTGCAGTGACGAGTAGGTGAACGGCTTTGACCCAGTCTGTCAAAGCGCCTAGATAAGGTGAGGACATGACGATTCGCATTCGATTCCGCCAGCCCGCGCCGGTCGCACGCAAGGCCTGCAAGCACTGTGAGAACCGCCGGTCGTTGTTCCGCCAAGAGGGCATTCGCAAGTGGGATCCCTACTACGCGCTCTGCTACAAGTGTTATCAGCGCTATGTCAGCCGCGCGCAGGCCGAACAGGCGCAGCCGGCAGCAGCGGCCAGTGCCGCGGATCACCCTCGTAGAACACTCGCTCTAGAAACAGACCTGATGCCGGCGCGGTAAGCCGGGCCGGCAGACCGGGGTCGATTGCCTCGACCTCGCGAAGGTCGAGGCTTCCCTTGCCGACCTCCGCCAGTACGCCGACCATCCGCCGCACCATCTTCCAGATGAAGTGCGATCCGCCCACGCGGATCAGGATGAGATCGCCGTCCTCGGCGATCGTCACATCGTCGACGAGGACGTCGGTGGACTTGTCCTCGGGGTTGTCGTCGCTGAACGACTGGAAGTCGTGCATGCCGGTGAAGCGAGCGGCCGCGTCCTTGATGCGATCCACATCCAGCGGTTCCCTGATCCACCACACGAACGGCTTCGCGAACGCCGTTCGCCGTCGCGAAATCTGGTAGAGATAACTGCGCGCCACGGCGGCGTGTCGGGCGTGAAAGCGATGTGGCACGCCGTCGACGGCGAGCACGTGAATGTCGGCGGGGAGGCTGTCGTTGATGCCGCGGCGCAGGGTTTCCGCGGGCAGCGGCTTGCGCACCTCGAGATGCGCAACCTGTCTGAGCGCATGCACGCCGGCGTCGGTGCGGCCCGAGCCCATGAACTCGAAGGTGTTGTCGCGCGTCAACTCGCCGATGGCGCGCTCGATCTCGCCCTGCACCGTGCGCGCGTTCTGCTGCTTCTGCCAGCCGCTGTACCGCGTACCGGCGTACTCGATCGTGAGCTTATATCTGGGCACTTCTTGGGTATGATACGTTCCGCGAGAGGTCCTTTTGACTGCATGCATAAACAAGTACACGCGGTGAATCTGCCGAAGCCGGTTGGACCGTACTCGCCCGGAATGAATTTCGAGCGCCTGATCTTCGTGTCGGGTCAGGGGGCCACCGATCCGGCCACCGGGCAGCTGGCTGGTGATGATGTGGAAACCCAGACGGAGCAGTGCCTGAAGAATGTGCAGGCCATCCTGAAGGCCGGCGGGTCCGACCTCCAGCACGTGCTGCGGTGCGGCGTATTCCTGATCGACATGACCGAGTTCCAGCGCATGAACGCGGTCTATTCCCGGATGTTCGGCGAACACCGCCCGGCGCGCACCACCATCCAGGCCGCGGGACTTCCCGGGGACGGGTTGCGGGTCGAAATCGACTGCATCGCCTACGTTCCTTAGCTCCCAGCTGGTGGCTCGCTGCGAAAATTTGCGATTCGCTAAGTCGGGACCAGGCAGCAGCCTGACACACGTCTTGAATCCGCTATTTTCGAAGCCAGGCACCAACTTAGCGAGACGCGGTAAAATCGGGGGATGCAACACCTGTGTCGACGCTCTCTGGCCGTACTAGCCCTTCTCGTCGTCCTGCCGCTTGTTGGCCATGGCAACGAAGGCTTCTGGACGTTCAACCGCATTCCCAAGGCTGCGATCAAGCAGCAGCTAGGCGTCGATCTCTCAGATCAGTGGATCGAGCGCGTCCAGCAAGCGTCGGTCCGCTTCCCGAGCGGCTCCGGATCGTTCGTGTCGCCCGATGGACTCGTGCTGACGAACCATCACGTGTCGCTCGACCTGCTGCACAAGATGAGCACGCCCGACCGCGATCTCGCGAGCAAGGGCTTCCTCGCGGCAAATCGTGAGGGCGAGCTCAAAGGGCCGTCCGATCTCGAGTTGATGTCGCTGCAGAAGATCGACGATGTCACCGCGAAGGTGAACGAGGCCGTCAAGCCGGGCATGTCTTCGGCAGACACGCTGGCCGCGCGGCGCGCGGCGATTGCCGCGATCGAAAAGGATTCGCAGGCCTCGACCGGTCTCGAAGCCGAAGTGGTGACGCTCTACCAGGGCGGGCAGTATCACCTCTATCTCTATAAGAAGTTCACCGACGTCCGCCTGGTGTTCGCGCCGGAGTTCGACGCGGCGTTTTACGGCGGCGACCCCGACAACTTCACGTTCCCGCGCTACTGCCTCGACATGACCATCTGGCGCGTCTACGAAAACGGCAAGCCGTTCACGACGAAGAGCTACCTGCCGTGGTCGCCGGCAGGCGTGAAGGAAGGCGACGCCGTGTTCACGTCCGGCCATCCCGGGCAGACTCAGCGCCTCTACACGGTGGCGCACCTCGAGTTCCTGCGCGACTACTCGCTGCCGCTTTCGATCAGCGCCTTCACCGCCATCCGCGACGCGCTCGACGCCTATGGCAAGCAGGGCGCCGAGCAGCAGCGGCAGGCCAACGACGATTTCTTCAGCATCGAGAACTCGCTGAAATCGTGGCACGGCCAGATCGGCGGCTTGAAGGAGCCGACGTTGCTGAACAAGAAGCGCGCCGACGAGAAGGCGTTGCGCGATCGCGTCGCCGCCAGCGCCGACCTCAAGGCGAAGTACGGCGATGCGTGGGAGCAGGTGTCGAAGGCCCGTGGCGCGCTGCCGCCCTACAACGTCGAGCGCGTCTACCTCGAGAGCGGTCTTGGCTTCTTCACCAACTACTTCAACATGGCGCGGACCATCGTGCGCTGGGCCGACGAGAGCGCCAAGCCTAACGGCCAGCGACTGCCGGAGTTCGCTGACGCGCGCAAGGCGGCGATCGAACGGCAACTCGGATCGGAAGCGCCGATCCACGCCGGCGCCGAACAGGCCAAGCTCGAGGCGAGCCTGTCGGTGATGACGGAGAAGCTCGGCGCGAGCCACGCGCTGGTCACGCAGATCCTGGCCGGCAAGTCACCGAAGGCGCGGGCGGCGGAGCTCGTGGCCGGCACGAAGATGGGCGATGCCGCCACGCGCAAGGCCTTGTTCGCGGGCGGTAAGGCCGCTGTCGACGCGTCTACCGATCCGATGATCCAGCTGGCCAAGCTGGTGGACGCGCGCGCCCGCGAGCTGCGCACCAAGTACGACAACGAGGTGCTCGCGGTCGAACGCGACGCCTACGCGAAGATTGCGCAATCGGTGTTTGCCACGCAGGGGGACGCCGCCTATCCGGACGGCACGTTCACGCTGCGCCTCTCCTACGGGCAGGTGAAGGGCTACATGGAGAACGGCAAAGCCGTGACGCCGTTCACCGAGATTCGCGGGCTGTATGTGCGCGGCGACGAGCACAAGCAGAAGCCGCCGTACAAGATCGCCGATTCCTGGATGAAGGCGCGCGGATCGCTCAACCCGACCACGCCCTACAACTTCGTCAGCACCAACGACATCGTCGGCGGCAACAGCGGCTCGCCGGTGATCAACGTGAAAGGCGAGCTGGTGGGGCTGATCTTCGACGGCAACATCCAGTCGCTGCCGGGCTACTTCGTGTACGACGCAACGGTGAACCGCGCCGTGTCGGTTGATTCACGCGGCATCCTCGAAGCCCTGCGCAAGGTCTACAACGCCAACTGGGTTGCGGATGAACTCACCGGCGGTGCGGACCTGAAAACCGCCGCGGGCCGGTGAGTTCATC
>JALDXK010000011.1:0-24751 GCA_032155105.1 Acidobacteriota bacterium | reverse complement strand
GTCACGATGCGTCCCGTGAACTGCCGCGCTTTCACCCACATGCCAGGCTCGTCTTGTGCGTTCACGTCCGGCGGCTGACCCATCTCGAGAATGCGTGTCTGCAAGAAGCCCAGCGCGATCACGTCGCCATGCACGCCGCCGATCTTGATGCGATCGCCAACGGTGAAGGTGCGGCCGCGCATGATGATCAGGTAGCCGGCAAACGCCGTGACGGCGCGTTGCGCCGCGATGGCAAGGCCGGCGCCGGCCAGACCGATGACCGACGCCAGCCGCGCGGCGTCGTCGAACCAGATCGACAGGACAACCACCACGAAGATCAGAAACGCCGCGAGGCTGAGCCCCTGGCGCGTCCAGAATGCCCAGCGATCCCGCGGCGTGTGCCGCGTCAGCGCGGCAATGATCAGGTTCAGGAACAGGCGGATGAGCGTCAACCCGCCGATGACGGCGAGCGTCAGCAATAACTTTGCTGCACCCTCCCAGTTCAGGCCGATCAGCCGGACATCCGCGAGCTCCATTCGCGGTTCCTGGTCACCGATTCGTCGTCGTCGCCACCTTCAACTGGTTGTTGACGCGGCGCACGCCGTCGGTCTCCATCGCGATCTGCTCGGCCGATTTCTGCTGGGTGGCCGTCGGCACGCTGCCCTGCAGTGTGACGACACCGCCCTTGGTGGTCACGTCGATGGCGCTGCCCTTGATGTCGGGATCGAGGAAAAACTTCGACTGCACCTTCATCGTGATCCACGCATCGTCGATCGCGTCGCCGGTGCGTGACGCATCGGTCGTGGTGTCGGTCTGGCGCGACGTGGCGTTCACCGTCAACTGATCATTGACCTCGCGCACGCCTTCGGTGTTCCGCGCCATCATCACCGCCTGGCGGCGCTCGGCGTCGTTGTCGACGGAGCCGCGCAGCGTCACCACGCCGTTGGCGGTGTCGACGTCGATGTCGCGCCCTTTCACCTCGGCATCGACGAAGTACTGCGCCTGAATCTTCGCCGTAATCCACGCATCCGACTGCTGCAGGTTGGCAGTGTCACGGCGTTCGGTGCTGAGCCGATCCTCCACGTTCGTCACACCCTCGGTGTTACGGGCGATGTTGACCGCCTCCTGGCGGTCGCCGGCGTCTTCGATAGTGCCGCTCAGCGTCACGACGCCTGCGGCGTTGGTCGTGACGTCGATATTCCACGGGCGGATTTCAGGGTTCGCGTAGTACTGCGCCCGAATCTTGGTGGTGATCCACGCCGGGTCACGGTCGCCCGCCGCGTGCGTCGTCACCGCCGGCTTGCCGGCAGGGAGCGGCGGGGTCATGGGTTTCGGCTCGATGGCCCCGATCATGAGCTGATCGTCCACGGACTGTACACCCGTGACGCCACGGGCCACTTGCAGCGCCTGCTGCCGTTCTCGATCCGAAGGCACGCGCCCGCGCAAGGTGACGCGGCCGTTGTCGGCCGACACGTCGATATCGTGCGCGCGGATGTCGTCTTCCGCCTGGAAGCGAGCGCGAACGTAGGTCTCGAGCTGATCGTCGTCAACCGAGGCCGTTGCTGTCGCCGTCTGCGGCGGCGGCTGAGTGGCGTCGGTCCGGTTACATCCGACGGTTGCCATAGCGCCGGTGATGGCGACGATGCCTGCCGCAATCACAAATGCTTTCATGTTCGCCTCCATAATTAATTACCTCCGGTGATCCGCTTGACCAGCGTGCCGGCGTCGATGCGGCTGCCCGGTCCCTGAATCTGATTGATGACCGCGAGCTCCTCGATGGGAATTGACGAGGGATAGGCTTGTGCAAACTCCGCAAGTGACATGCTTCGCGGCAGCCGCATGATACCGACGCGGCGGGGCTGCACGGACAACGTTGCGCGATCGGTGACCGGCGCGAAGCTGGCGAGGGCGCGCTCGATTTCGTGCGTGCTCCCGCCGAAGCGATTGACCGGCCCGTAGCCGAGCAGTTCATACACGCGGTCGCCGTGCGCAATGTGCGCGGCGATGCCGCGGACCACGCCGCCTTCCGTTTGGGCCTCGAACGCGCTCAACACCGCCGGCAATCCGCCAATACGCTCGCTGGTGCTGTCGACGACACGAATACCGGGTTGCACCGCCATCTGAAGGGCCGCGGCGTTGTGCGAGGCGGCGCGTGACAACGTGAGCACTATCGCCGCGTCGCGTTGTGGATTAATCGCCTGCACTGCGTGCGTCAGATTCTGCGCTTGCCACCCGGGAGGCAGCGTGAATTGAAATCGCAGCTGGGGATGGTAGAACGTCTGTCCGCGAAAAAATCCCTGCCGCGGATTCGTGCCATACACCAGTCCCTCGATCTGATTCAGATACTCTGATCGATCGACGATGCTGCCTAGCGCGCCAATCAGCTTCAGCTGTTCCCGCAGGGCCGTCGTGCGTTCTGCGGGTGCTGGATGCGTCGTCAGCCAGCTCGGGAGCGCACTGCGCTGTGCATCGCCGGACCGCCCCAAGGCCTCGAACACATTGATGCCTTCGCGCACATCGAAGCTGTGGCTGCTCGCATAGCGAACGGACAGCTCGTCGGCTTGACGCTCCGCGTCGCGACCGTGCTTGAGGAACACGAGGCCAAGCCCGGCGCCGATGGCGTCGCCGAACGGCCGTACTTCCGGAACAAAGATGGTGCCCAGCCCCAGGCCGATCTGGGCGAGTTGCTGTCGAGAGATCGCCGTTACCGAATGACGCGTGGTGACGTGTCCGATTTCGTGCCCGAGCACCAGCGCCAGTTGCGCCTGCGAGTTCATCAGGTTCAACAGCCCTCGTGTGACGAAGATGAACCCGCCAGGCAGCGCAAACGCGTTCGGCGTCGGATCGTCGACGACCTGGAACGACCACGGAAGGTTCGGCCGCTCGGACGTCCGCGCCAGCGGCAGGCCGGTGGCCGCAACATAATTCTGGAGACCCCGATCGCCGACAAGACCGATACTGCGCCGCACCTCTGCAGCAGCCGACTGGCCCATGGCCAGCTCCTTCCTCTCAGACACCAAAGCCAGCTGACGCTCACCGGTAACGGGGTTGGTGGCGCACCCCGCCAGCGTCCACGCGAGCAACGTCATCAGGGATGTCCCCCATGCGGCGATCGTCTTCATGCGCTAGTCTTATGCGAAGAGCTCGCCATCGAAGGCAAGGAGGGCGAATGATTCGCAGCGTGAATCACACGACCACGTTCACCATTGCCGCCGCCGATGGGGTGCTCGTTTCGCCAATCTCGATCGTGCGGGCCGAATGGAGCGCGCGGCGCCTCGTCCTATCGTCGTGTTGCGGCCGGGTGCGAAATGCACCAGATATTGACACTCACCCGTTGCAACGTGGCGTCCGACCGAGGTGACGATGTCGCGCCTCGCTGGCGTCGCCGCGGTCGCAGTGGCAGTGCTTGTCTCGCCTGGCCAGATGAGTCGCGCGCAGCCGGCGGCGGCTCCGCGGGTCGTCGTTGCTGAATATGACGGAGTGATCCATCCCATCGCTGCAGATTTTTTCGACGATCTGATCGCGCGCGCGACGGAGACAAAGGCCGAAGCGGTAGTGCTGATCCTGCGCACACCGGGTGGGCTGCTCGAGTCGACGCGCACCATCGTGTCGCGCATGATTGCGTCTCCCGTGCCGGTGGTGGTCTACATCGCCCCGCCGGGATCGCGCGCCGCCTCGGCGGGATTCAACCTGACGCTGGCCGCAGATGGGGCGGCCATGGCGCCTGGCACACACATCGGCGCGGCGCATCCCGTGAACGCGTCGGGCGACGGCGACGACCCGTCGATCGACAAGGCGGCTGCCGATACGGCAGCGTACGCGCGGACGCTCGCGACCGCGCGGAAACGCAACGTGACGCTGGCCGCGGAGGCGGTGCTGCAAAGCCGCGCCTTCACCGAACAGGAGGCGATCGACGCCACGCCGCCGTTGATCGACATCGTCGCGGCCGACCTCAACGCACTGCTGGCGCGGCTCGACGGACGTGAGGTGAGGCGCTTCGACGGTCGCACCGTCACGCTCCACACCGCTGCGGCGGCGATCGAAAGGGTGACCATGACGAGGCGGCAACGGATGCTGAGCGCCATCGCGCATCCGCAAGTCGCGTACCTGCTGCTTTCGCTCGGCATGCTTGGATTGGTCGTGGAACTCTGGAATCCGGGTACGCTGATCCCCGGTGTAATCGGGGGCATCTGTCTCATACTCGCGTTCTTCGCGTTTCAAGTGATGCCGATCGACGTCGCGGGGCTGCTGCTGCTGATCCTGGGCGTCAGTCTGCTGATCGTGGAAGTGACCGTGCCCAGCTTCGGCGTGCTCGGCATCGGCGGACTCGTCGCCATCGTTGCCGGTTCGATCATGATCACCGACGAGTTGCCGGGGGTCCGCGTCAGCTATCGCGTGATCGTCCCGATGGCGATCGGGATGGCCATCATCGTGCTTGGACTTGGCCGCTTGGCGATGAGCGCGCAGCGGCTCGCGCCGGTCACCGGCGCGGCGGCGATGACCGGTCAGATTGGCGACACGCTCACCGCCGTGACGCCAGGTGCAACGGGCCAGGTGAGACTGCACGGCGAAATCTGGCGCGCGGCGAGTTCCATGCCGATTCCACCAGCCACGCGCATCCGCGTCCTTGGTGTAAGCGGGCTGACGCTCGAGGTCGAACCGTTCGATGCGGCCAAGGAGGACCACCATGCCATTTGATGTCTCCCCGATGTTGATTGTCGCGGTGATCCTGGTGCTCTACGTCTTCAGCTGTCTGCAGGTGCTCAAGGAATACGAGCGGGCCGTGGTGTTCAGGTTGGGCAAGCTGCTGACAGAGGCCAAGGGGCCCGGTCTCATCATCATCTTCCGCCCCATCGACACCATCGTGAAAGTCAGCCTCCGCACCGCGGTTCACGACGTGCCGCCGCAAGACATCATCACTCGCGACAACGTGTCGGTAAAGGTGAACGCGGTGGTCTATTACCGCGTGCTCGATCCGCGCCGTGCGGTGGTGGAAGTCGAGGATTACACCTACGCCACGTCGCAGCTGTCACAGACGACGTTGCGAAGCGTTCTCGGCCAGGCGGAGCTCGATGATTTGCTGTCCGAGCGCGAGCGGCTGAACCAGCGGCTCCAGGAGATCCTCGACACCCAGACCGACCCGTGGGGCATCAAGGTCTCGGCGGTGGAGGTCAAGCACGTCGATCTTCCTGAGGACATGCGGCGCGCGATGGCGCGTCAGGCCGAAGCGGAACGCGAAAAGCGCGCGAAGATCATCCACGCCGAAGGCGAGTTGACCGCCTCCACGAAGCTGGCACAGGCCGCCGCCGTCCTCGCGCGCGAACCTGGCGCCATGACGCTGCGCTACCTGCAGACCCTGAACGAAATTGCCGCCGAACAGAATTCAACAATCGTGTTCCCGTTGCCGATCGATTTGTTCGCGGCGTTACGCGGCGACGGGCGGGGCGTGCAGCCTTAACGCGATGGCTGCGAGCTTCGCGCTCCGCATGATTGCGACTCTCTCGCCAAACTGACGCTATTCCGTCACCAGCCGTCCGCGGTTCGACGACCGTGCCGCGGAACGCACCTTGCTCTCGTTCAACTCACGATGCGATCGATTCAGTGTTACGCGTGGATCGCGGCTCTGATCGGGTGTTCAATGGCGCGCGCGGACGGGCTACGTTGCCGGCCCGTAAGGCGTCGGGCTGCGGCTGCCGGGCGGCGCGAACGAATGCACTTCATGTTACGCTCACACGCTGCGCCGGCGCACAGGCATGACCACCGCGCGCGATGAGGCAACGGTCTTCGAAGTCCGCCGACTGACGAAGACTTATCACGTCGGCGATGTCGATGTGTTTGCGCTTCGCGAAGTCTCGCTGCAACTTCCGGAAGGTGAGTTCGTCGTCCTGCTGGGGCCTTCGGGGTCTGGCAAGTCGACGCTGCTGAACATCATCGGCGGCCTCGACGTGCCGACAAGTGGCGAGGTGTTCTACCGCGACGTCGATCTCACGCAGGGTGATGATGCGGCGCTCACCGCGTATCGGCGCCGTCATGTTGGCTTCGTCTTCCAGTTCTACAACCTGATTCCCAGCCTGACCGCGCTCGAGAACGTCTCGCTGGTCACCGAGATCGCCGAGAATCCCATGCCGGCGACAGAGGCGCTCGGACTGGTCAATCTCACGCCGCGAGCCGACCACTTTCCGGCGCAGTTATCAGGTGGCGAGCAACAGCGCGTGGCCATCGCGCGGGCGATTGTCAAACGTCCGGCAGTGCTGTTATGCGACGAACCCACCGGCGCACTCGACATCGCCACCGGCATCGTCGTGCTGGAGGCGCTCGCACGCGTCAACGCCGAGCTCGGCACCACGACGGTCGTGATCACGCATAACGCCGCGATCGCGTCGATGGCCGATCGGGTAATCCGGCTGGCGGACGGCCGCGTGATGTCGGTCGAGGAGCGGCGCGAGCGCAAGCTGTCGGCGAGAGAATTGAGCTGGTGATGCGGCGTCCAACCCTTTCCGCATTGAACCGGAAATTACTGCGCGATTTGTGGGCCATGAAGACCCAGGCGCTCGCGATCGCGATGGTGGTCGCGGCCGGAGTGTCGATGTACGTGATGTACCTCGCGAACTTCGCGTCGCTGCAGGAGACCCAGCGAGCCTACTACGAACGGCAGCGCTTCGCGGACGTGTTCGCATCGCTGAAACGAGCGCCGCAGCGGCTCGAAACCGACATTGCCGCCATTGCCGGCGTGTCGGCCTACGAAACGCGAACCGTCGCAACCGTGACACTCGACATCGAGCATCTCGACGAACCGGCGACGGGAAGGCTCGTCTCGGTTCCGGCGACGAGGCGGCCCCGCGTCAACGATCTGTTTCTCAGGCAGGGGCGCTGGATCGAGCCGGGACGAGCGGATGAAGTGCTCGCCAGCGAAGGGTTCGTGATCGCCAACGATCTTCAGATTGGCGACAGCGTCCCTGCCGTCATCAACGGCCGCCGCCGGCTGCTGACGATTGTCGGTATCGCGCTCTCTCCGGAATTCATCTACAGCATCCGGCCAGGCGAGCTGGTCCCCGATGACCGCCGCTTCGGCGTGTTGTGGATGGAGCAGCGTGCGCTCGCCGCCGCCTTCGACATGGAAGGCGGATTCAACGACGTCGTGATGACGTTGGCGCCGGACGCATCGGTCGAGGCGGCCGTGACCCGGCTCGATCGACTTCTCGAACCGTACGGCGGACTGGGGGCAATCCCGCGGGACCTGCAAATCTCGCACTGGACTCTGCAGAACGAATTGAATCAGCTTCAGAACTTCGGCTTCCTGCTGCCCTTGATCTTCCTGCTGGTGGCCGCGTTCATTCTCAACGTTGCGCTGACCCGCGCGCTGGCCCTGCAGCGCGCCCAGATCGCGGCGTTGAAGGCGCTCGGCTACACCAACGCGGCGCTGGGCTGGCATTACATGAAGTGGGCACTGATCATCGGCGTTGCCGGCGTGGTCATCGGCATCGGCGCCGGCACGTGGCTCGGATCAGCGATCGGCGACCTTTATAATGAGTTCTTCCGTTTTCCTATTCTCTCGTTCTTCATTCCTGCTGAGGTCATCGCCGGCTCCAGCGCGATGACGCTTGGCGCTGCGAGCATCGGGGCGTTCTCGGCGGTGCGGCGCGCCGTGCGCGTGCCGCCGGCAGAAGCGATGCGACCGGAACCGCCCGCGCGTTACCGTCGAAGTGCATTCGAAACGAAACTGCTCGGGGCGCGCCTCGGCGCCGCCGGCCGGATGGTGCTGCGGAACCTGTCACGCCGCCCCGGCCGAGCGGCTATCTCCGTCATCGGCATCGGATTCGCAGTGGCAGTACTGATGGTGGGATTCGTGTTTGTCGATGCCATCGATCGGCTGATCACGACGCAGTTCTCGGTCGCTGAACGGCAGGACGTCACCGTGAGTTTCGTCGAGCCCCGATCGGCTGCCGGGCGTCATGCGCTGGCGCGGCTGCCCGGCGTGGTCACGGTCGAGCCCGTCCGAACGGTGGCGGCGCGAGTCCGCGCCGGACATCGTGAGCGCTATCTCGCTATTACCGGCGTCGATGCGGAGGCGCGGCTGCGCCGGATCGTCGATGCCGATGGCGATGAAGTGCGCCTGTCCCCGTCCGGCGTCGTCCTGTCGCGAACCCTCGCCGATGTGTTGCACGTCACTGGCGGAGACACGATCGATCTCGAGGTGCTCGAAGGCAACCGCCCGTCAGCCACCGTGCAGGTCACCGGGCTCGTCGATGATGTGATGGGTTTGTCAGTCTACATGGAGATGGGGGCGCTGCACCGGCTGATGCGCGAAGGCGACGTGATGTCTGGCGCCCTGCTGCTGATCGATACCGGTCGCGAGGACGAACTGTCGGAGGCATTGAAGCACACGCCCGCGGTGGCTGGCGTCGGGTTCAAGTCGGTCGTGCTGCGCAGCTTTCGCGAAACCATGGCGGCGAACATGAATCTCACGATGTTCATCAACCTGCTGTTCGCCGGGGTCATCGCCTTTGGTGTGGTCTACAACGCCGCTCGCGTCTCGTTGTCTGAGCGCAGTCACGAGTTGGCAAGTCTACGCGTGCTTGGGTTCACGCGCGCGGAGATCTCGCTCATCCTGATGGGCGAGCTCGCTCTCCTCACGATGGCCGCACTGCCGGCTGGGGCTGCGATCGGCTATCTGATGTCGGCGGCCATCGCGACGACCGTCCAAAGCGAGGTGTATCGATTCCCTCTGTACGTGTCGCGGCAAGCGGTGGCGTTGTCGTGGCTCGGCATCATCGGCGCGGCACTGGTGTCGGCGCTGCTCGTGCGCCGGCGGCTCGATCGACTCGACCTCGTCGCGGTGCTCAAAGTCAGGGAGTAGGACCAACCATGTGGGCCTTGATCAGGAACGTGCGAGTGCTGGCTGCGGCGCTGATCGTCGGCGCCATTGCGGCGATGGCAGTCTGGCCGGAATCGATCGAGGTCGATCTTGCCACCGTCGAACGGCGTCACATGCAGGTCACCATCGACGAGGAAGGCGAGACGCGGGTTCGCGATCGCTTCGTCG
The DNA here is from genome assembly GCA_032155105.1 of Acidobacteriota bacterium. Classification (GTDB taxonomy): domain Bacteria; phylum Acidobacteriota; class Vicinamibacteria; order Vicinamibacterales; family UBA2999; genus 12-FULL-67-14b. The sequence continues at coordinate 15,729 of JALDXK010000011.1, read as the reverse complement.
TCTCGGCATCGGTCAGCGGCCGGCTGGAGCGGATCGAGCTCGAACCCGGTGATCCGGTGAGCAAAGGCGCCGTCGTCGCGCGGCTCGTGCCGGCTGATGCGCCGCTGCTCGACCCGCGCTCGCGCGCGGAACTGACCGCGGCCGTCGAGGCGGTACGGGCGGCGTTGATCCAGACGCAGGCAGAGCGGGATCGTGCCGACGCGACCCTCGCCAATGCCCGCGATCTCCTGCGCAGGCGCGAACAACTCGTCGAGGTTGGCGCCATTTCACGCGAGGATCTCGAAACGGCGCGCACCGCGGTGCAAACAGCCGAGAGTGCCGTGCGGGCAGCGGCAGCGGCGGTCGACCAGGCCGGTCATCAGCTCGAGTTGGCTCGCGCAAGGCTGCTCGCCGGCGGGATGAGCGTCGGGCGGGCCGTGGATCTCCGCGCGCCGGTGAGCGGCGTCGTACTGAAGCGGTATCACGAGAGCGAAGCCGTGGTGCCGGCTGGCGAGCCACTCGTCGAGATTGGCGACCCGTCGCGCATCGAAGTCGTGACGGATCTGCTGTCCACCGACGCGGTCCGCGTGTCGCCTGGCCAGCCGGTGGACATCGTCCAGTGGGGTGGTGGGCACGCGCTCGACGCGAAAGTGCGGCGCGTGGAACCCTCCGGGTTCATGAAGATCTCCGCGCTCGGCGTGGAAGAACAACGCGTCAACGTGATCGTGGATTTCATCGATCCGGCAACCGCGGGCCGCGCGCTCGGCGACGGTTATCGCGTTGAAGTCCAGATCGTCACATGGCAGGGCAACAACGTTATCACCGCGCCTGTTGGGAGCCTGTTTCGCTCCGGCGATGGATGGGCGGTCTTCGCCGTCGCCGAGGACCGCGCCCAGCGTCGCGCGGTGGAGCTCGGCCATCGCAATGACGAGGTCGGGGAGATTCTCGAGGGATTGCAGCCGGGCGATACCGTTGTCCTGCATCCGCCCGACACGTTGACTGACCGCGCCCGCATTACCGCGCGCGAGCCTTAGATGAGAATGACGAACGCGCAACACCGCGGCGTTGGCAATGCGCATGCCTGGCGCGAGGATTGCTTCGTCGGTCGATTATGGGTCGGATTTGTTCGGTCCACGTTGTGAAGTCGCGGGTCGCCATCATAGGCATCACGCTGCTGCTCCAACCTGTTGTGCACGGCGTCACTCAGGAACGCGAGTCGCAGGCGGCGCGGCCTGTGTCAGACCTGACGATTGCAGATCTCGCACTCATTGCCGCCGGCACCGAGGATCTGATTGGCAGGCCGGTATATCTGAGGAACGTGCGCGTACTGCGCCTTGCGGACACGCATGGGTTTTTCTTGGATGCCCAAGTTGAACAGCCCGGTCGGCCGCGCACCAATCACGACTCGGCGCACGTCGAGGTCGTCCGGTGCGTTGATCACGACCTGATCCGACACTCTGGTCACGACGCGTTTCGATGGTTGTTCATTCTCTGTGAGCTGACCGATCACCCACAGGTGATCGTGTGTCGCACGAATCTCCACGATTTCCAGTTGATAGCCGGCATGGGGCGCTTCGACCTCGATGGCGATGGTGCGTTCCTCGCGATCAACCGCCCCCGGCGGGTTGATGTCGATGTAGGGGACGGGGATTTCCCTCGTCTCCTCGACGACCCGGACGACAGGGACCGTAATCGTGCGTTGTGTCGTTCCGACATCGACATCGGCCCAGTCGACATCGAACTCAGGCCAGCGGCCAGGCTCGGCATCGACATCGACCTCGACCTCTGGCGCGCGCCCTCTCTCTGTCTGCGTCACGTCGCATGCCACACTCGCGGCGCCGATGGTGAGCACCATGAACATGGTTCCGATCCGCTTGTCCATCACGTTGCCCTCCCTCAGGGGTCACCGCCTCGGTTTCGACGGGTCATTCCTCCGGTGGAGATTAAGACTGCAAGATCGCTTCCGGGTGAGCTGGTGCGCAGGCGTGAAGAGGATCTCTAGCCCCGTTCACTGGTTTATCAAACCGCAATTGGCTGCGCATGACCACTGTATTGCCATTCTGACGATATTCCGACATCGAGTTGCGAGGCTCCGCCAGCAACGGTGCGGAATTCTCCTTGCAGTATTCAGATTGCTGGCGGCGGGGCGTCGCGTCGTCAGTCGTTTCAGCCGTGATGGTTGGCGGTTCTCATGGGCCTCCAAACGCCAACAGGGGGTCGCCACTGATGTCTCCTGTCGTCAGTGGCGCGCACCTCAGAATTGACGTCATTCATCCATAAAGGGGACGACAACTATGGATATCTCAACAGCTGGTATTGGCGTAGCGAACGTCATCGGCTTTGAAGAAGGAGCACGGCTCGACTTTGCAGGCGTGTGTGGTCGTTTGAAGATTGACGGTCCCGTCGCAGGTCAGCGGTTTGTCGCAGCGCACTTTCCGTCTATCCCACCACATACGTTGGGAGCACCGCTTCATCGTCACACCCGTGAGGATGAGTACACGTGCGTCCTCGCAGGCCGTTTAAGTCTGCAACTCGGCGATCAGATCATCAGCGCCGAGGCCGGGAGTTGGATTATCAAGCCCCGAGGGCAGTGGCACACCTTCTGGAACGCCGAAGACACTCCATGTGCCACGATCGAAATCGTGTCGCCAGCGGGGTTCCAGAAGTACTTCCAGGAATTGGCCGCCCTTGGACCCGGCTTCGAGCACCTTGCATCGCTGAATGCGAAATACGGCATCGACATGGATTTCGAAAGCATCGCCGTGCTCTGCGAGCGGTTCCACTTGAGCTTTCCGCGCGGCTAATGACGCAGCAGCGCACGGTCTCTATCGCGGTTCGGTGAAAGCCGATGGCGTGTCGATTGCATCGAGACGGAATATGCACGGCCTACTGACAATTGCTGCCGCCACTGCGATCGCCTTACTGCTCGCAACGCCAGCGAGCGGCGCGAGCGAACCGCTGTCCTTGCGAGTGACACCGAACGTCAGCAGCGCCCCCAGCACCGTGACTGTGCGCGCGTACGTCGCGCCGAACGCCGCTAACCGTTGGCTCCGCATCGAAGCCGATTCGGGCTCGTTCTATCGCAGCAGCGAAGTGCAGCTGGATGGCGATAAAGCGCCGATGCTCACGGAGTTCCGGCTCAAGTCCCTGCCGGGCGGTGAGTACACCGTGACAGCGACGCTCGTCGACGCCATGGGAGAAAAGACGCTTGTGGTACAGCGTACCGCGATCGTGTTGTCACGTTTCGGCGAACGTTAGGTCATGCGTGAAGTGGCACGACCAGTACCGAGCAGGTCGCGCGACGGATAACACTTTCGGCCACACTGCCGAGCAGAAGCCGTGACAACCCCGAACGTTCTCTGGTGCCAACGACGATGAGCGCGGTTGGCGCAGCCCTCGCAGCTTCGAGTATTCCGGTCGCCGGCGGCGCGGCTCGAATGAGGCCCTCTGCGAAGTCTTTCGCCAGCGTGACGTTGCTGGGAATCTCGCACATCACGTAGATTCAAGCCCGTGCTCGCCCTGCATCAGCCCGTTTTGCTGCCATCTCGGCGATCACGCGGCGACCCTCTTCGACCGTCCGGCAGAACGGCACCATCAGCTTGACGTTCTCGAGCCCCATCTCCTCGCGGACCTTGCGCATGGCGCGGCACTCGAGTGCGAATCCCGCGCGGTAGCGCTCGTCGTAGTAGCGCGAGGCGCCGCGGAAGCCGAGCATCGGGTTCTTTTCCTTCGGCTCGAAGGCCGAGCCGCCCAACAAGCCGGCGTACTCGTTGGTCTTGAAATCCGACAGCCGCACGATCACCTCTTTGGGCCAGAACGCCGCGGCGATCATCGCGACGCCCTCGGCGAGCCGATCGACAAAGTACTGGCCTCGATCCGCGTAGCCCCGCGTCAGGCGCCCGATCTCTCGCCGTTCCTCTTTGTCGGTCACGCGATCAACTGCAGCAGTGCCATCGGGTGCGTCCGGACGTGCGTGCCAATGATGAACTCGAGCCGGGCCAGGCCGATGCCGTCGTTGGGCAGGAACGACAGCGAAAACGCCTCGGCCGGATTCGCCACGTTCCCATCATGCGCGTGCGCGGACGGGCCACGTCCGCAACGGTGATCCGCTCGACGCGGACCGGCAGGCGGCCGCGATACACGAAGCCCTCCTCGCCTTCGGCGCACGATACCGTGACCTCGTCCCCCGCGGCGATTACGGCGGTGCCGTTGGCGGTGCCGACAATCGCCGGAATGCCCAACTCACGACTGACAATGGCGGCGTGGCAGGTGCAGCCGCCGCAATCGGTGACCACCGCCGCGGCGCGCTTCATCACCGGCTCCCAGTCGGGATCGGTCATTTCGGTAACCAGAACCTCATTTTGCTGGAGCTTCTCGAGGTCGGCCGCCGAACGGATGATCCGCGCGCGGCCCTGGCCAATCTTCTCGCCCACGCTGCGACCGGTTACCAGCACGTCGCCGCGAGAGTCGAGCTGAAAGCGTTCGAGCACCAACCGATTGCGCTGGGTGTGCACGGTCTCCGGCCGCGCTTGGAGCAGAAACAGCTCGCGACTGCGGCCGCCCTTCGCCCACTCGATTGCAAGCCGCCGGAGCGCGGTACACAGGATGGCTCGATAGGCATCCGCGATGGTCGCGAATCCATCCGGCGTGCGGATGCCGAGAGGAGTCAACGCTCTGCGCATCTCGCCGAGCGAAGCATTCTTACCGCCTACGGCAGGCAGATCGGCCATACCGACGTCGTCGAACCAGCGAATCAAATTGGCCATCACCGCCGCCTTTCACGCCACCACCTAAGTCCTTTTCACGAGCGGTGCCAGCGCTGAGGTGAGCACGCGATGCACAGAACGCGGGAATGCAGCCGGTGAAGACCTTCCCTCCGGGGAATAACCAGCAGCCATGCGGAAGATTCAGCAGCGCGAACGGGCAGCATCCGGAGGACAAGGCCGGAATGAGCAGGCACGCGCATTGCGTGCGAACGAATCGGGATAGTTCGCCGTGATCACTGAAGACCAATCCGACGTCGTGACCTATCTGAGCTCACCCACCACTCACGGCGGCGCGATGGTCGAGCGAATCGACACGCACGCCTCGATCGTGTTTTTAGTGGGCGAGCGCGCCTGGAAGCTCAAGCGCGCAGTTCGCTACGCGTATCTTGACTACTCCACTGTCGAGCGGCGGCGTGCCATGTGCGAGGCCGAAGTGCGCATCAATCGACGCACGGCGGCGGCACTCTACCGCGGTGTCACCGCCGTCACGCGTCAGGCGGACGGCGGATTGTCGATCGGCGGTACCGGCACTCCCGTTGATTGGCTGGTCGAGATGACGCGTTTCGATGAGAGCTGCGGGTTCAATCGCCTCGCGGAAGCCGGCGTGCTCCCCCTTCGCTTCATGGAGCCGCTGGCCCATGCCATCGCCAGGTTCCATCGCATGGCCAACGACCGTACGACTCACGGCGGCTGGGACGCCATGCGCCGCATCATCGATGGCAACGCCGCGGGCTTCAGGGATGAGGCCGCCGGAATTCTGGATTCGGTCAGGTGCGCGACCGTGGCCGATCGCTCCCGGTTTGTGCTCGATCGCGGCGGCATGCTGTTGGACCGACGGCGTGACGATGGACTGGTCCGCGACTGCCACGGCGACCTCCACCTCCGCAACATCGTGTTGCTCGATGGTCAACCAACGTTGTTCGATGCCATCGAGTTCAACGACGAAATCTCCTCAATCGACGTGCTTTATGACTTGGCCTTCCTGCTGATGGACCTGTGGCGATTGGGATTGCCCCATCACGCCAACGTTGTATGGAACAGTTACCTGGCGGAAACCGCCGACTTCGACGGGCTCTTGCTAATGCCGTTGTTCTTATCCTGTCGGGCTGCGATCATGTCTAAAACGACCGCGACTACCGCCAACCTCCAGGCCGATGGCGATCGCCCTTCGCGATTGCAGGCGCTCGCAAACGACTATCTCACCCTGGCGGGGGCCCTGCTCCATCCGCCCGAGCCCGGCCTGATCGCCGTCGGCGGGCTCTCTGGATCGGGCAAGTCGACGCTGGCGATGGGCCTGTCGCCGGTGATCGGCGCCGTTCCAGGCGCCGTGGTGATTCGCAGCGATGCGATTCGCAAGAGGCTCTGCGGAGTGAAGCCGCTCGACCCACTCGGTCCGGAAGGCTATGCGGATGACGTGTCACGCCGGGTCTACGCAACGCTGATGGAACAGGCCGACAGAGTCGTCCGCGGCGGCTACACCGCCATCGCCGATGCGGTCTTCGCGAAGTCAGCTGACCGCGAGGCGGTTCAACACGTCGCTGCGGCGGCGGGAGTGCCGTTCATCGGGCTGTGGCTCGAAGCGCCCGACAATCTGCTGCGGGCGCGACTGGAGAAGCGGAGGGCTGACGTCTCCGATGCCGGGGTCGAGGTACTACGGCGTCAACTCGCATCCCAGCACGACCTGCCGTGTTGGCATCGGCTCGATGCCTCGGCTACCCGCCAACAAGCTTGCGCCGACGCCGCGGCGATCGTGGGACGTGTTAACCGGAGCCTCGTCATGCGCGCAACTGACGCTGCATCTCGCTACCTCGGCGCTTCAACTGCGCGCACATGATGTCGCACAGTGAGAAGACGCTCTCGTCGGCCAGGGCATAGAGGACGAAGAGCCCGTCTCGCTGTCGCGCTACGAAACCATGCGTGTGCAGCAACTGCAGATGCTTCGACAGGTTGGCCTGATTTAAATCCGTTGCCTCCATCAATTCCGTCACGTTCAGTGATCCGGAGCGGAGTTCATTGAGTATCTGCAGGCGAGCGGGCTCCGCCAGCACTTTGAACCGATTGGCCACGGCTTGGAGTGTTTCAGGACTCAGGGACTTGCGGCGCATGCGGGCCTCTTGGACATTGGTAAACCTGCGGACCGCGACGCAACGAGGCCGCCGGCAAGGTTAAGCACTCGAGGAAAGCCGTGCCGTTCCAACAACGATGCGGCGATCGACGAGCGGGCTCCGGATTGGCATTGCGTTACGAGCGTCTTGTGCCGCGGCAGTTCGTTGACGCGGTCAGGCAAATAGCCGAGCGGCATGTGCGTGGCGTGCTCCAGATGACCCGCCGTCCATTCCGCCTCTCCTCGTACGTCGAGCACCACGATTTCCGAGGACTTGAGCCGTTCGGACAGTTCGTCTGGCGTAATCTGGTGGATCATCGTCAGTGGGTGGCCGTCGATCCTGGCGCGCTCGATCGCCCACCGGTCGAAATAGCCTCTCACAGAATCGACGCCAATTAACGCCAGCGACCGAACTACCTCTTTGGGTTGGTCAGGCGTGTCACCGCTGGCGATGAAGTAAACGTCGGCGGTCGTCGGTATCAGCCAACCTGCCCAGGTGACGAACGACGCATTGAACGGAATGTTCAGCGTCCCCGGCAGGTGGCCGCCTGCGTATGCGGCGGCTGGCCGTGTCTCGATAATTAGCGCCCCGCTTTCCACCAGCGCGCTCAGCGCCTCATCGGCCTGCCGCGGCGGCGCGTGAAAACCGCCCAGGATCGCCGGACCCTCTTTGTTGATCCGTTTCATGCTGGCGAAGTACTTGGGCGGCTCCGGTTGGCCCTCGAGGACCCGCCTCACGAATTCGTCCTCGTCGTCGATCCCGAATGCCCAATTGAAGCGGCGTTCGTACCCGAGTGCGGACGAGGGAATGGCGCTGATGCCCTTGCCACACGCGGAGCCCGCTCCGTGGCCCGGCCAGATTTGCAGCCAGTCATCCAGCTTGGCGAACTTCTGCAGACTGCGCCACAAGGTTCGCGCGCTGGATTCCATGGTGCCCGCGTAATGTGCAGCCCGTTCCAGGAGGTCGGGGCGCCCGACGTCACCAACGAACACGAAGTCGCCGGTCACGGCCGCAATCGGTTTGTCTGCAGCAGCGCCATCGGTGATGAGGAACGTGAGGTGCTCGGGGGTGTGCCCCGGCGTGTGCAGAACGTCGACACGGACATTGCCGACGCCTATTCGGTCGCCGTCATGCAGCAGCTGCACACGGCCGCTCTGCTGCGCGAATTGGTACTTCCACTCGCGATCGCCCTCGTCCGAGAGCAACAGCAGCGCGCCGGTCTTCTGGGCCAGCTCGCGCGACCCTGACAGGTAGTCGGCGTGAATGTGCGTCTCGGTCACATGCGTGACACGAAGGCCTTCGCGGGCCGCAGCCTCGAGGTACTGATCGACATCACGGTTCGCGTCGACAACGATCGATTCACCCGTCTTCGCGCAACCAATCAGGTAGCTGGTCTGGGCGATGGAGGGTTCGAAGAATCTTTTCACAAACATGGAGGCTCAATGAGCTCCTAACTGAAAGCGAACGCCGCCACCAGGACCAGGGCAACGGCGAACGTGTACTGGAGGAGACGCGGCGGCATCGAGCGCCCCGCCATCGCTCCCGCGACGGTGCCGATCGAGGCGACGATCGCGAACGGCACGACAAATCCCCACGACGGCGACACTCGACCGGCATACCCGGCCAGCGCTGACGTCGTGGCGAGAACCATAACGAACAGCGAGACCGGTGCCGCTTCGCGCAGTTCCAGGCCGCCGGCGACGATCAATGCAGGCACGATCAGAAAGCCTCCGCCAACTCCGATGACCCCGGTGAGAAATCCGACGGCGATCCCGGCGGCCGCCATAAGCCTGGAGCGTGGCGCGATGTGTGGTCGTTCACTGCGACGGTGACGCGCCGCTTGCCACATCACCATCACGGCGGCGCCGATGGCCACCATACCGAGGACCGTCATCTGCACCTCGTCGTTCAGCCGGGCACCGACGAGCGCGCCACCGAATGCGCCAATCATCGTTGTGATGCCCGTGATCAGCGCGGGCCTGATCGGCAACGCACCATGGATATGGCCGGCGATGGCACCTACCGCCGCGGACGAGCCAACTACCGCAAGACTGGTCGCCACTGCCTGCTTGGTATCGAGGCCGATCAGCTGCGTCAACGCGGGCACGAGCAATAGCGAGCCACCACCGCCGAACAAACCCATTGCCAGGCCGACCGCAAGCGCGAGGGCGATCGCGGTGACGCTCATTGTCCCCGCCCTTCGCTTCCGGCGATGAATCCCCGCACCATCGATTCCGTGTCACATGACGTCGTGGAGCGGTTATACGGGAGCTTCGCAAGCAGCATCCCCATAGCGCATGTGTCTGTGATCCCCGCGAAGACGAGACCAAGTCCGATCGCGGCCGGCACCGCGGCCCACAGCGAGGAGATGGCGAGCGCCGCCAGGGACCCAAACGCCACCAGCGCGCCGGCGACCATCCTTACTTGACGCTCGAGCGACACCCGCGCGCGGACCCGCGTCGTAGGCAGCCGCTCGTCCAGCCAGGCTCGCATGCCGCCTTCGAGGACTCTGGCGCTCGGCATGCCGGCGTCGCGCAACAGCGCCTCGGCCTTCTGCGCGCGCTGGCCCGACTGGCAGACAAGGACGACCAATCCCTCGCTGGCGTGCCGCAGCTCGGCGGCGTGCTCGTTCAGTTGATCAAGGGGAACGTTGTAGGCGCCGGCGATGTGCGCATTCTCGAATTCGGAGACCGTCCGCACGTCGAGAACGCGGACCCGGTTGCCGGGTTGTTGCGCGCGTCTCAGCTCAATCGGATTCATATCACTATATAACCATATAGCAATATTAATTGTCTACTAAGGCCTTACCCGCCGTTTGCGGCGATGGCCGCGCGAGCGGCGATTTCGGCGCGGAGACGCTCCACCATCCCGGTCGTCGCGTCGTTCTTGAGCAGGTGCCTGAGCACGAACCCGGGCCCGTCGGAGGGATGCTGGGAACGATCCCGCATCCTGCGGAAGATTCCCCGCGCTCCAGATCGGCAGCTGAGTAATTCGGCCTTTACTCCGCTGGCATGCACCGTGCTCGATCCGACTGCATGGCCAATTTCATTCGGCGCTTAATCGGCGTTCTCGTGCTCGACGTCTCAGTGTACGAAGAAATCGAGGCCGACCGACGCGCCGGCATGCAGTCGGTCCTGGTCGTCATCGCGGCGACTGCTGCCGGGGGCTTGGCGGCAATGGGGCTCGGTCTGGTCGACCTTTCAGGATTCGTCACCGCCGCGATCATCGTGCTCGGCGGCTGGCTGGTCTGGGTATCACTCATCGCGACGCTCGGCACAAGGACGATGGCGGAGCCGCAGACGCGCAGCCATCCGCGCGAGTTGCTGCGCACGCTGGGCTATGCGGCGGCTCCTGGACTGTTCCTCGTGTTCGCGGCCATGCGGCCGGCGGCGCCGCTGATGGTGGCGTTGGTGTCGGTGTGGATGATTGCCGCAGCGGTGATGGCGGTGCGGCAAGCGCTGGATTTTCGTAGCACCAGGCACGCGGTCGCCGTATGCGGCGTCAGTTGGGTATTGTCAATTGGCGTGTTGATGCTGATCGCCACGGCGATGGCCCGCCCGGTCGAGTGAGCACGTGCGTCAGCGCGCGCTCACTGCAGGCTCGGTTGCCAGGCGTTTGCCCTCCGCAATCTTCTGCTTCAACACGTGGATGAAGCGATCGCTGGTGTCGGCGGCTCGTTAAACAACCTGCCCAGCTCGCGGGCTTGGGTGTTCTGTGCGTCGACAGGTTGGGTCGTGGCCTCCTGAGCGTGCGCGAAGGTCGGCGCAGCGGCGAGAACGACAGCCGCCATCGACGACGCAATCTTCACGGTGCCTCCGTTCATCGATCAGGAGGCACGCTTCATGCCAGCGACGCTATCCGGACACTGGAGCGGCGCCGTGATTCGCGCGCCGCCCACTGCGTGAAATCCCGCTACCGCGCGTAGAGTTCGCGCTTCGACGCAGCAAGAGCCTGCAACCGGCGACGCGCCGTATCGAATGCCTCTCGAATCGTGACGTGGGCATAACCAGGCGCATCGAGCGATGGCTCGTGGGAGACGACGATCGGTACACTGCCTGAAACCGTCATCTCGATTTTCACGTGCACGTGACGGCCGTTGCGGCGGTGCCGGTGCGGCACTTCGAGTCGCACCCGACACGCCGAGAGCCCGTCGCAACACTGCTCGAGCCACGCGATGCGCTCACGAACATCGACGGCCAGTTCGTCGGATGGGCGGATGCCATGAACAGTGATTTGCGTTTTTGAAGTCGTACGATTTGCGCGCATCTGATCCTCCGCACCTGGCTATGCCAGTGCACAGGGCGCGCCAGCGCCGACGTGGTTATTCCCGCGCGGTGACGTCGACAGGGCGCCCGCAGCGTAACTGCAATGCCTGATTCACTGCATCCCAGTCGACACGTTCCGACACGCCACATCCACGAACGGCATCGCGCACAAACTGGCGGACTGGAGGTCCGCCGGTACGCATCCGGATTCGCTTCGAGCCACACCCTTCCTGCTATGACCGCTACGATGATCGGCTGATAGATGATGATGCCCGTGGAGCCCTCGCCGACACGCGCAAACAACGCCGCGATGTCATCGGGATGCATGCGAATGCAACCGTGGCTGACGAACCTGTAAATGCTGGACGGCGCGTTGGTGCCATGGATGCCGATGCCGGGTATCGACAGACGCAACCAGTGGGCGCCGAGCGGATTGGCGGCCGAGGCGGGTACACGCGTCACCACCGGCTTACCTTGAGCCGCCATCTCGCGCTGGATCGAGACCGGCACATCCCAAACCGGGTCAGCTTCCTTTTCGACGATCGTGAACGGCCCCACCGGTGTTGGCCATTGCTTGCTGCCAACGGTGACGGGAAAAGCGTCGACCTTGCCGTTGTCCGAGAAGAACAGCATCCGTTGCGGGATATTGATTGTAATGGCGGTGCGCGGATCGATCACCGCCAGGTGCGAATGTCGACGGTCAGCGGTTGGCCCGCGGCGAGCCGATACGGCTTCGACAGCCTATTCGATTCAATCAGATCCGCCGACGACACACCGAAGCGGGACGCGATCGAGTCGAGCGTGTCGCCGGCCCGAATGGAGTACGTGAACGCGCCGCCAAGCATGGTCAGTTGGAATTGCTGGTCCTGCGGCCAGGTCGTGACGATGCCCGGCAACACCATCGCGATGATGCACATCAATCGCAGCTGCATGTAGCGCAAGGGTGCGAGGAACGTACCAACGTCGATGGCGTTCCTCGCCGCGGACTAATTCGTGGTGGTGAGAGAACATTCGCGGCGGCTTCGGCCGATTGAATGTCAAAGCGCCACTTGGTGGTGCTACCGGAGTTCGCCAAGCTGGCACGAATGGTGCCCTAGCTCAAATCGACAATGCGACGACGAGGAGAGACACGCTGACGGGCGCGGCTCATGAACCATGCACAGTGACGCTTTTCAAGACGAGCAAGGAAGACAACCTGCTCCGAAGGGTGGCAACGCTTATGCGTTGGACTGCTCCGGAGGCGGAGATGCACCAAGTAATCGCGCAATTTTCACCACCTACCGCGAACTCGCGCGTAGTTATTCACGGTCACACCGCTGCAGGCTTCGAACGCGTTAGAGATGCATTCACCGAAAACTTTCGCACACGGCATGAACGTGGCGGCGGATGCTGCGCGTACTACCGTGGCACAAAGGTGGTCGACCTGTGGGCTGGCCTCCGCAATGCGCGGACGGGCGCGCCGTGGGAAGCGGACACGATGGTGATTACGTATTCCGCAACGAAGGGTCCGGCAGCAATGACAATGGCGCTGCTCCATTCACGTGGCCTGCTGGATTACGAGAAGCCAGTCACCGCTTACTGGCCGGAGTTCGGACAACACGGCAAGGAGAGAATCACCGTCCGCCAGCTCCTCGCGCACCAGGCCGGGTTATTCGCGCTTGATGTCAAGCTGACGAAGGAATTGATCGCGGATCTCGATCGCCTGGCCGAGGTCTTGGCACGCCAGAGACCGGCATGGCCGCCGGGATCGCGCCAGGCGTATCATGCTGTGACCCTTGGATTATATGAAGGCGAGTTGTTGCGTCGAATCGATCGACAGCACCGCACGCTTGGACAATTCTTCCAGGAAGAGATCGCCAATCCGTTGGAACTGGATCTCTATATCCGGCTGCCTGAATCGATTCCGGATACCAGGTTGGCGGTCATGTCGCGCCCGGGATTCGTCCAGATGCTGACTGGCTTCCCACCTCGATTCTTCTTCGACGTCATGAATCGCAGGTCGAACATCAACCGCGCGCTCGACGGTTCCGCCCTTCCCGATCAAGGGCCGCGGATCTACGCGCGCAACCTCGAGGTGCCGTCAGGCGGTGGTGTAGGGACGGCGCGCGCATATGCTCGCGCGTATAGTGCATTCGCGCTCGGTGGCGAGCTGGGATTGACACCCGAGACGTTGGCACTTCTCGCTGCGCCCGCGAAGCCATCTGCAAACGGCTTCTTCGACGAATGCGTGAAAGGCGAAGCGCGATTTTCGCTCGGCTTCATGAAGCCGAGTCCCGGCGTCCCATTCGGCAACGACACCTGCTTCGGCGCTCCCGGGGCCGGCGGTGCGATGGGCTTTGCCGATCCGTTGAACCAGATTGGCTTCGGCTACGTTACGTGCCAGATGGGAACGCGCCTGAACGGCGATCCGCGCGAGGTGGCGTTGCGGAACGCCGTTTATGCCTGCTGCAGGTCAGCGGGATGATGAGCGTGGTCGGCAGGCGGGGCGCTGCCTGCCACCGCTTCCGCGGATCATGAAGTTCCGAAAACCGCCACAGCGGGTGCGTTGCCGACGCAGTTGATAGCGTTCGAGGACGATAGGGGCGCGATCGCCGTGCGATCAGTTGCCGGAATACCATCGCTACCGGCGGCGTGAAGATCCGCGGCGCCGGCGCTCCCGTGTAGTCCGCCACGCTCTGCTGGAAGCCACGCAGGATTCGAGCCTGCTCATCGGCCGTCTGTGCGGCCGCCCCACTGTTGGCAAGCACGAATGCGAGTACGCCGATAGCGATGGTTCTCATAGCTAATCCCGGCCCAACCGGCGAGAGAGCATCGATCGTGCCAGGAGGACAGCGCCGCGTTTGCTGCTAGCGCAGACATTTGTGCGGGGGAAACATCCGCGTCAGTGTGGGACACTTCGCGCCCTCTGGCGGGATTAGCGGAAGCTGTTGCCACCCTGAGGCAGTCGCGCCATCATCCTGGCGACGTTTTTTGTGACCTGCTCCTCGAGACGCTGCTGATCGTCGATCACGCCGGTCATCGTGTCCTGCGCCCAGCCTCGCCAGATCACGTTGCTGGTGCGGACGTCGACCACATCGACGACGAGTGTGCCCTGATCGAACTCAACAACGCGATCCGAGCAGTCGCCATAGCAATACCCATAGGGATGATCGCCAAACGGCTCACGGAACTCCATGGCGGCCGCATCGACGTCGACAGTCCGGCCGGGGGCGGCACCATCATTACCGTGCACTTGCCGTCGGCACCAGCCTTCGCCGGCAGCTAATGTGACGGTTTCTCGAGCGCGAACTTTTCAATGCGATAACGTATTTGATCGCGGTTGAGCCCGAGCAGACCCGCAGCTTTGGTCTGGTTCCAACCGGATCGCTCCAACGCCTGCACGACGAGCGAGCGCTCGAGGACTTCGAGGTTGATCCCGCTCGCCGGCAGGTTCATACCGGTCGACAACTCTCCAGGCGCACTCGCCAGCACGGGAAAATGCGATTCGTTGAGTTCGAGCGATTCGGCAAGCAGCATGGCGCGCTCGACCGCGTTGCGCAGCTCGCGCACGTTGCCGGGCCAGTGGTACTCGGTTAGCGCCGTCAGCGCCGTCGGCGACACACCGCGAGTCTTCTTGCGGAACTCAGCGTTGAAGGCCTGGATGTAGTGGCTGATCAACAGAGGGATGTCGACCCTGCGATCGCGCAATGGCGGTAGCGGCACGGCCATCACGTTGAGCCGGTAGTAAAGGTCCTCGCGGAAATGTCCCTTCTTTACTTCTTCCTCTAGCGAGCGATTGGTGGCAGCGACGACGCGGACGTCGACTTTGATGTCGGTCGAGCCGCCGACCCGCTTGAACGTTTTTTCCTCGAGGAACCGAAGCAGTTTTGCTTGCAGGAGTGGAACCATCTCGCCGATTTCGTCGAGGAACACGGTGCCGCCATCGGCCGACTCTATCAGTCCACGTTTTTGTCGGTCCGCGCCGGTAAAGGCCCCGCGCTCATGACCGAACAATTCGCTTTCGAGCAGCGTTTCCGGCAGCGCCGAACAGGTGATGTTCATGAACGGCCTGGCGGCGCGGGCACTGCTGTAGTGAACGACTTTGGCGGCGAGGTCCTTACCGGTGCCACTTTCGCCGGTTAGCAGCAGGGTGGATGCGGGGCTGACGCCGATCTTGTGCAACATCGCCCGCACCGTCTTGATCGGCTCACTGTGGCCGACAATGCTCTCAGGACCGTAAGGTTGCGCCTGCCGCGCGCGAAGGGTGCGAACTTCACGGCGCAGTTGGGTGGTCTCCAGCGCCTTCTCGACCAGCAGCATGATCTCGTCGAGATCGAAGGGCTTGTTGGCGTAGTGAAAGGCGCCCTGCTTCATGGCCGCAACCGCGGTACCGACCTCGGTGTTGGCCGTGAGCATGATCACGAGCGTGTCGGGGTCGGTTTGTTTGACCTGCTTCAGCACCTCGAGACCGTCGCCGTCGGGTAGCGCGAAATCGAGGAGCACCAAATCGGCGCCTTCACGATGCTGCGCCACCGCGTCGCCGGCGGTGCCGGCTTCCACCGTGCGATAGCCCTCTTCCTTGAGGCGATTGACGAGCGACCAGCGAATGAGCGGCTCGTCGTCGACGACGAGCAC